>DAOVZV010000043.1 GCA_030634925.1 Sulfurovum sp. | reverse complement strand
TTTTATCTTATTGTCTTTGTTGACTTGGGACTATTATTTTTATATTATTGGATTTTATGATTTTAAGAGAGAAAAGTTATTGTTTGGAAGATAAAATAGGGTTTTTAGGACTGAAATTGTGTGGGTTCTTTCATAGTCTCAAGGGTCGGAGTCATTAATTTTAGTTTATCATCAGGACGGAACCTTGGATAAACTTTTTTATTGGACGACCCGAGGGTCGGGGAATTAGACCCTATTAGATTCAAAGTAAAACATTTAACGCAAAAATAATATTTTGCGTTATTTCAGTACATCATAAAATCCTAACTTGCACAACTAGGAGTATCTATATCTCCTCCTGCGAAGTAATTGCCATCGAAACTAACTAGTGAATACTCTTTATCATCTCCTAGAGACTCTTTGAGTCCTTCTATGGACAAGAAGCCTAGAGATGTTGCACCTATCTTTTTGGCTATTTCATCTACTGAGTGTGATGATGATATTAGTTCTGCTTTGTTGGGTGTGTCTATGCCGTATCTGCAAGGATATTTTATCTCTGGTGCTGCTATACGCATATGTACCTCTTTTGCACCAGCATCTAATAGCATTTTGACTATCTGTTTGGATGTTGTTCCTCTCACTAGAGAGTCATCTATTATTGCCACTCTTTTGCCATCTATTAGGTGTTTGATTGGAGATAGTTTGAGCTTGACTTTGATGTCTCTTATGGCTTGTGTTGGTTCTATAAATGTTCGTCCTACATAGTGATTTCTTACTATGCCCATCTCAAATGGTACACCTAACTCTTTGGCATATCCTCTAGCAGCAGCAACTCCTGAATCAGGGACTGGTAATACTATATCTACTTCAGTAGGAGTCTCTTGTGCCAATCTTTTGCCCATCTCTAGTCTAGTTTGATATACATTTTTACCATCAATTATAGAATCAGGTCTAGCGAAATATATATACTCAAATGCACAAGGACGGAACATTGGCTCAAATATCTGTTCTGATACAGGCTCTTTGCCCTCTTCAAATATTAGCATCTCTCCTGGTCTTACATCTCTTACAAACTCTGCATCTACTAGATTGAATGCACAAGTCTCACTTGATACTATATATCCACCATCTTTGAACTTACCTAGGCTCAGAGGACGAATACCAAAACGGTCACGAATTACAAACATCTTGCTTCTACTCTGAATAGCTAGACAATAAGCACCTTCTATCTTTGTAAGCATATCTTTGATACGGTCGATGAGTGCGTCTTTTTGGCTTTTGGCTATTAGATGTACTATATTTTCTGTATCCATATTCGTCTGAAATATAGCACCATTGTCTATTAGGTCTTTTCTTACGCTATCTTTGTTTGTGAGATTACCATTATGTACTATAGATATTTCACCCAATTTATACTTGGCAAATACTGGTTGTGCATCTAGTACCGACTCCGAACCTGCTGTAGAATATCTATTGTGACCGATAGCACAACTACCTGATAATATATCAAAGCAAGGCTCTTGAAATACCTCTGTGACCAATCCTCTATTTTTGATTAGATGTATTTCATTCTTATCAGAAGATGAAATACCTGATGCCTCTTGTCCTCTATGTTGCATAGAAAACAGAGAATAATAAGCCATTTTAGACGCATCTTTTTTGCCAAATACTCCAACTATTGCACACATACTAAATCCCCAAACAATCGTTGATAGAGTACAAGCCACTATCTTGATTGACTATCCATTTGGCTGCTCGAATAGCACCCTTGGAAAATGTCTCTCTACTTGTAGCTGTATGGTTTAGCTCCAAAAACTCTCCGTCATTGTAGAACCCTACTGTATGTCGTCCTACTATATCACCACCACGAAGTGCCATAATTGCTATCTCATCTTTGCTTCTAGCTCCTATCTGTCCATCTCTGCCACTCACACGAACACTATCCAAGTCCAAATCTCTACCTTTGGCAGCAAATTCACCCAAAGTCAAAGCAGTACCTGATGGAGCATCTACTTTGTGTCTATGGTGCTGTTCTACAATCTCTATATCAAAGTCTCTTAGAGTATTAGATACTTGTTCTACTAGCTGTTTGAGTATTGCTATACCTGCTGACATATTTGACGCATATAGTACTGGCATCTCTTTTGATGCTTCTGTAAGTAGGTTTTGTTGGTGTTTTGTAAATCCTGTAGTAGCGATGACCAAAGGAGTAGGATTAAGTAGAGCCATTTCACAAAGCTCTTGTGTAGCATTTGGAGCAGAGAAATCTATAACTACATCACAGTTTTCTAGCATAACTTTCATACTATTTGTCACCAATACATCTGATGGCAGGTCTTTTTTGAGGTCATCAAATACATGTACCACACCTAAAGCCAATATCTCATCATCCAATAGTCCATCTATTAGAAGGCTACCTACTCTACCTGTACTTCCTACTATTCCTACTTTTGTCATACTATCTCCTTATGCTTGTTCTTGAATATATGCTATTACTTGAAGTGCTGCTACTGCTCCATCACCTGACGCTGATACTACTTGCTTGGGTGCTTCTATACGCATATCACCTGCTGAAAATAGACCCTCTACAGATGTTCTCATACTCAAATCTACTATCACCTGACCTCTATCGTTCATATCACAGATGAAGTTACCATCACTATCTTGAAGGACGCTATTGTTTACATCATGACCTACAAATACAAATAGTCCTGTATTATCTAGCTCTGTAATCTCTCCATTTTTATTTTTGATTTTGACACCACTTACACCCATCGCATCACCTAAAACCTCATCTATTACACTATCTGTGATGAGGTGAATATTCTCTTTTCTATTGGCTCTATCTAGTGTTGGAGGAGCTGCACGGAACTCATCTCTACGATGGACTACATAAACATCAGAACATATATTGGATAGATAAAACGCCTCTTCTAGTGCTGTATCTCCACCACCTAGTACAGTTACTGGCTTGTTTTTGTAGAAAAACCCATCACAAGTAGCACAAGTACTTACACCCTTTCCAAAATACTCATCTTCACCTGCAAATCCAGCTCTTTTTGGTGTACTTCCAGTTGCCACGATAACCGTCATAGCCTCTACAATATCTCCACCCTCTATTGATACGGTAAAGTGTTTGCCAGTTTTGGCTATGCCAATTACCTTTTTCATCTCGTGCTTTAGACCAAATGCAAAACACTGCTCTTGCCATGTATTCATAAAGTCCATACCACTCTTTGTATGGTCAAAAAACCCTGGATAATTCTCTATCTCGCTACTACCAGTTATCTGTCCTCCTGGCATACCCATCTCAAACATAGTTACATTTTGGAGTCCCCCACGAGACGCATAAAGTCCAGCAGTAAGTCCAGCAGGACCCCCTCCGATAATTGCACAATCTAACATATTGACTCCTTATAAAATATAAATAAAATAGTTAAGCAAATTATACTATTGTAAAGCTTGATTAATAATTTTTGAAAGAAGAATGTATATAAAGTTTGCAAAGGGGATAGACCCCTTTGAGATTACGCTAGAATAGAGTTTATTTTTTCTGCAAATGCGTCTTTTGAAGCAGCACCTACCATTTGGTCAACCATCTCACCATCTTTGAAGAACAAGATAGCAGGGATAGAACGGATACCATACTTAACAGATACTTCTTGTTGCTCATCTGTATTTACTTTACATATAGTAGCTTTTCCATCGAAATCCTCTGCTAGTTCTTCAATAATTGGAGCAATCATTCTACAAGGTCCACACCAAGGAGCCCAGAAATCTACCATTGTTACGCCCTCTGCGATTGTTGCTTCAAAGTTTTCACTTGTTAATTCTACATATTTTGCCATTGTTAATCCTTTTATTGTGTTTGTATTTTATGAAATTATACTATAATTTTTATAGTTATATCTTATAAATACTAAATTTAAGATAAAATTATCTCTTTGTAACTACTTGACCTACTATTTGCCAATGCTAGATTTTTTTCACCCTTTACTGTATAGACAAAAGATATTTTTGCCTTGTCTGTTCTATTTTTATTGGCACGATGGAGTAATTTGGAGTGGAATATCACCACATCACCCTTTTGAAGCGTCGTCTGTGTGCTACTCTCTATCAACTCTTGATTGGGTTTATGAGTAGAGGAGAAATATTGCTTATCTTCAAACTGCTCACTACCAAATGCCATCTTGTGACTACCTGCTATGAACTCCAATACTCCATTTTCTGCATTCTCATCATCTAATGCCAACCAAATACTCACCAAATTATCACTCTCAAAGTGCCAATATCGTATATCTTGATGCCATGATGTCTGCGTAGAAGTGTGTGGCATCTTGGTCATTATAGAGTTGTGATGGGCTAGAGTAATCATAGGAGTATCTCCTAGTACCTGATTTAGGATAGGACGAATTTTGTCACACTCCATCCACTCACGAAACACTATATCTCTATCATATACTTGCCTAAGTCGCCGAACAGTCACCCTCAAACTATCTTCATCTTCTCCGATATACTCTGATTCGGTCTCTATTGGTGCTATCTTGTGCTTGAGATGTGCTTTGGCTATGTCCAAAATCCTCTCACAAGACTGGCTATCAGCAAATCTACGCAATATAATAAAACCATCTTTGTTAAATTGAGATAGTTCATAATCTGAAAGTTTCATCTGTGTAACCTTTGTTTTGAGTAGATAATTATATCTATAAAATACTAAAGTATCACATTTATACAAACATCACCTCAAATTAATTATATTTTGATACTCTTAGAAAAATTATAATATATGGAAAACAGATGCTTATAGATGGACACGGACGCAAAGTAGATTATTTGAGAGTTTCAGTTACAGAAAGATGTAACTTTAGATGCCAATACTGTATGCCAGAAAAACCTTTTTCGTGGGTACCCAAAGAGAACCTACTATCATTTGAAGAGCTATTTTTGTTTATCAAAGTAGCCATAGATGAGGGCGTAACCAAGATAAGACTTACTGGTGGAGAACCACTATTACGAGAAGACCTAGATAGCTTTATCAAGATGATAAGCGACTACAAACCAGATATAGATTTGGCACTCACCACCAACGGCTACCTGCTCCCTGAAGCATCCCAAAGACTCAAAGACGCAGGACTCAAAAGACTCAATATCTCACTAGACTCGCTCAAAGCAGATGTAGCCTCCAAGATAGCAGGAAAAGATGTCTTAGACAAAGTACTCGATGGCATAGACAAAGCCCTAGCAGTAGGACTCAAAGTCAAAATCAATATGGTTCCCCTAAAAGGTATCAACGATGATGAAATACTAGATATAATGCAATACTGCAAAGATAGAAATATCAAAGTCCGTTTCATAGAGTATATGGAAAACCAACACGCCCAAGAAAGCCTACAAGGAATGCACGGTAAAGAGATACTAGCCAAAGTAAAAGAGAAACACACCATCAAAGCACTAGGCAGAGAGGGAGCAAGTCCATCATTCAACTACGCACTAGAAGACGGTACAGAGTTTGGACTAATAGACCCACATAAACACGACTTTTGTGAAAACTGCAATAGAATAAGACTAACAGCAGAAGGAAACCTAATACCCTGCCTATATTTCGACGAAGCTATGAGCATAGCAGAAGCCGTCCGAAACAAAGACATAGAAAAAGCCACACAAGTATTAGCAAAAGTACTAAAAGACAAACCAAAAGAGAACAGATGGAGCGAATACAATCCAAACGAAGACGACATATCCAAAAGAGCATTTTATGAGACTGGTGGGTGATATAAGTATATGAAAAAGAAAATATTAAAGGATAAAAATGTCAATTCATATAATACCAGTAGAAAATACATTAACTAAAGGTGAAAATAGAGTTTTAAATAAACTAGAAACCATCTATAAAAATATAGATTATGATGTATATATTTATGTTACTCCTAGGGTCAAAAGTTTAGAACCTGACTTTATTGTTGTCGATAAATATAAAGGTATTTCAATTATTGAAGTAAAAGATTGGAGTTTTGATTATATTAAAAATATCACAAATAAAAATGTAATTACAATAGACAATCGAAAACATTATAACCCTATTTTTAGATGTAATCAATATTTTAATCTTTTAAATGGTGTCTTTCAATCTAATCTTAACCTCTTTAATGATGAGGGGAAACAAGATTATAAACTCTATTCAAATGTCATCTTTAGTAATATTAAGGATACTGAAAAAGATGTTTTTGAAGATACTATTAATCAATATCCAACAAAAACTATATTTTCTAATAGTATTACAGATATGCAAATCAAAGATATTTTCTCAGATGAAACTATTGCCTTAAATGATAATCAACTCTTATCAATTAGAAAATCTATATCTCCTGAAATAGAAATATTTATCAATGATGAAGATACTAAAGATGAAGAACTTATCAAAGCTCTTGATATTGAACAAGAAAAATTTGCCAAAAAAATTCCAAAAGGTCACTATATGGTTACAGGTGTTCCAGGTAGTGGTAAAACTGTAATTTTAATTGCAAGAGCCATATATCTACTACAAAAAAATCCTGATTGGAAAATTTTAATAGTAACCTATAATAAATCTCTCACCTCCAAAATTCAAAGTAAAATTGATATATTATTAAATGAGTTATCTTTTTCTAATGATAATATAAACCCCTTGAATTTAGAAGTTATTAACTTTCATAAACTTGCTCTACAAAATGCAAAGATTAGAGTACCACAAGGTGCTAATGAAACTTTTTGGTCAGAGACATTACCAAATAATGCATTAGAAAATGCAAAGCCACAATATAACTTGGTGTTAATAGATGAATATCAAGATTTCTATGACAATTGGATTAAATGCTGTATCAATATGATTATTAAAAATGATGATGATAGTATTAATCTATTTTTAGCAGGAGATAGACTTCAATCAATCTATAATTCTACAGATATAAACTGGAAACAAAATATTGGTTTAGATATGAGAGGAAGAAGTAAACTTCTCAAATCATCCTACCGTTCTGCATCTTCTCATCTTGACTTGGCTCTTCATTTTCTTAAAGTTGATGAAAAGTTAGAAAAAGAAGTAGATACTTTTTATCAAGGTTCAAAAGATATATCTTCACAAACATATCAAAACTCTCAAGTAAAGTTTATAGACGGAAACTATGATAAAATTGTTCAGATTATTAAAACTCTTATTAATTCTAAATATTCATATAAAGACATAATGGTTCTAGGAAATAGTTGGAATGAAATGAATAATTTTTTCTATCAATTACCTATAAATATAAAATCAAATGCTAAAGTTGGTAAAGAAATAGTTGAAAATAAATTAACTATTACAACATATCATTCATCTAAAGGATTAGAAAATAAGATATGCTTTTTATTAGACATAGATAAAATTTCAAAGAGAAAATTGGTTTATGTGGGAATGACAAGAGCCTCAGAACATCTCTATATTCACTCTAAAGACTTTAGTAAGGATAGCTTTGCTAGAGACTTAAAAAGCTATTAATTATCTAGTAAAACATAGGAAGTGAAGCTTTAGCTTTGCCTATAGGAGTTCAAAAATAGCATTATCAGACTTTGGATTTCCTTCTGCTAGTCCTCCCTGTTTAAGTAGTGAAATATTATCAGCTTGAACTTCTACTAAATCTTGTTTAGTCGACAAGTCCAAGCTTTCGAGCTTTCCCTATAACCAGTCTCGCTCTACTGTGATTTTACCAACTACTCTTGCCTATTCATCTAGCTTATCTTTTAGATCGGTATTCTCATCTTTATACTCTTTTACTGCTTTACTTGGTTCCATCGCCAACTCTGCATTGGCTAAAAATTTTGCTTTCCAGTTTTGCAAATTTTTAGGAATAA
>DAOVZV010000002.1 GCA_030634925.1 Sulfurovum sp. | reverse complement strand
AGTAGATAATATTCCTAGTCCAAATGCTACTATTAGCATCCACCACTCTACACCTTTTACTTGTACTTTGACTATCTTCTCTACTATTACCTCTTTTATCTTGACTTGTTGTTTCTCTTTTGATTGTATTACACCTTGGTTTGGAGATATTGATGGATGATTAAAACTATCTACTTTTATATCAAATGACTCTATAGCCAATACTTTGAGTTTATGCTCTTTGAGTGTAATCATAGAGAACTCTCTTGATGGTATAGTGAAGTCCTTGTCCGAGATAAAGACGAAACCTTTGGTATAAGTACTATATATCTCATTGTTTTTGACTTTAGTTGTGATTTTGGCTTCATTACTATATATTGTCACACCATCTATATCATAATTGGGATACTCAAAACTCTCCAAGCTACCTCTACCCTCTATCTCTATAGTTAAATTGACTGGTTTATTGGCTTTGACGCTTTGGGTGTCTATCTTTGATGAGATTTTGTAGTCTCCTATCATATCACTATCTTTTGGTTGAGCTAGTACTTCGATATTAACTATATTCGATATTGTCTCTTTCCATTGTGTACCAAATACCATACCAAATACATCTCTTCGTACTCTATCTTGTACACCTATCTGTGCTTTGGCAGGAGCGATTGTAAAGTTACCCTCTGATTGAGGTGTGATGATATAGTGTAACTCTTGTATCTGATAGTTGTCTTTCATATACTCTTTGCCCTGCGTTCCATCAGTTACCAAAAATCCAGAGAAATTAGGTGGAGTATATCTTATCTTTTGGGATAGTCTCACACCACTTTTGAGTGCGAAATATGCTGTTACCATCAATGACTCACCCACCATTACTCTATCTTTATCCACTTTCAATTCCAAATAAAATGTTGGGTCTTTCTCTTTTATCTCTGATTTGGACTTGATTACTCTTATATCTATGGGACTTGTTTTATATACTTTGCCATCTATCGTGACGCTATATGATGGAATAGTCAAATTATCTTCTGCCAAAAATGATATATTTCTTGTCTTTGATATCTCTGCTTTTCTACCATTTATACCAAATGTATATGAACTATATGAGCTATCTGATGAGCTAATTACCATATTTCCTGATACCTCTTTAATACGAGGAAATACTATATTGTCACCTATTGCTTTTATACTTAGATTGACTCTATTTCCTGATATTAGAGATGTGTTCGAGACAGTAGCTTTGACACTATCTGCGTATATAGACGATAAATATAGAGTTATAAGTAGTATTATCTTACCAAGGTTTCTCATCTTCAATCCTTTTGCCATTTTTTGGTTCACCCATTTGATACATCATAGTAGGTGTCTTTTTTTGTCCCATCTTTTTCATAAGACGCTTTAGTTCTTGCTTTTTTTGCTTCTCTTCTTTGGTCATTTTCTCTTTTTGTTCTTTGGTTTTGTTCTGTTTTGTGGAGCTTTTTTTCTCATCACTAGGCTTCTCTTCTTTCTCTCCATCTTTACTCTCATCTTCTTTGCTATCTTTTTTACTCTCTTTTTTCTTTTTTTCTTTTTTCTCTTCATCTTTTTTGTCATTCTTTTTGGACTCACCATCACCTTTTTTGTCACTATTTTTCTCTTTGTCGTCTTTTGGCTTTGCGTCCTCTTTTTTCTCATCTTTCTTTTTGTCTTTTTTCTCTTTGTCTTTATCTTTTTGGTCTTGTTTTTTCTTCTCTTCTTCTTCTTTTTTCTTCTGCTTTTTGGCTAATTCTAAATTAGATTTGGTATCTTCATCATCTTTGATTTTGAGTGCATCTTCATAAGATGATATAGCTTTATCTAGCTCCTTTTTTTGAAAGTAGCTATTTCCTATATTGTGTAACCTAGATGACTCATCTATACCCTCTGCCTTCTCATACGCCTTGATTGCTTCATCATATTTTTTGTTTTTGTATAGTGCATTTCCTATATTATAATTCTTTTGAGGAGTATTTACATCTATACTCTTTAGTAGTGAAGCACTTTTATCATAGTCTTTGGATTTGTACGCACTATTTGCCTCTTCTATAGTACGAAAATCAGTCAATCCACTATATGCGTATATACTCATAGCCATAATCAATACAATTTTTCTCATACTTCTCTCCTTGGGATTGAGCTAAATCCTATGAGCAAAAACAGAAGACTTAGACCTAAAGGATAATAAAAATACTCTGCTCTATCATTGATTTTGACTGCTCCTTGTTTTTTGTCTTTGTATTTGCTTTTGATTAGAGATGAGAGTCTCTCTATATCATCTTTTCCATTAGATGCTATCACAAATGCACCTCCACTATCTTTTGCCACATCACCTATACTATCGTTTCTTTGGGATATAGCTACTGTACCATCTTTGAGAGTTATCTGTTTGCCATCTTTGTCCAATACAGGTGCACCTTGTTCTGTCCCTACAAGTACTACATAAAGTTCTATGCTATTGTCTTTGAGTATCTCAGCCAAACCCTTGATAGCGTTATCATCTCCACCATCTGTAAATAGTATCAGTATCTTTGGCTTTTTCTCTTCTAACATACTATTTGCCAACTCACCTAACGCAGAGAAATCAGTAGAACCCATATTGATATATGAGTCATCTATCCCACCGACCATCATCTTGAGAGTCTCTTTGTCACTAGAAAATGGAGCTAATACAAAAGGACTATATGCAAATGCCATCACACCTATCATATCACTAGGCATATTATCAAAGAACTGCTCCATCTTCTTTTTGGCAAATTTAAGGCGATTTGGATATACATCTTTGCTTCTCATAGAACCAGATATATCCAACGCAGTTAGCATCGTGATACCCTCCACTTCTACTAGCTTATCCTCTTTTTCTATTACAGGTCGAGCCATCGCTACTATCATCAACAATATCGCCAAAAACATAAATATATTACGGACTACTTTTGGCATACTATCATTAGTAGCACTCAATCTATCAAGCACTTTGGCATCAAATATACGAGATAATCTATCTCTATTTGTAGAGATTAGAAGTGTAAAAATCACAAAAGGTACTACAAGCACCCAAAAAAATTGGGGATTAACAAAACTCATCTATACTCCTTTGTTGTTTCTAAAGTAGATATATAATAGTAGAGACAATATCGCCAAAAATAGTGGATATATATATAGATATGTATGTTGTACTATCTTTTTGTTGTTTATCTTTGTCACTTCTAGCTTGTCTATCTGGTCATATATCTGTGATAATTTATCCAAACTCATAGCACCAAATGCTAGACCTTTACCAGCGTCTGCTAGTTCTTGGAGATATTGAGCATTATAATCTCCTACTTGTCCTATGCCAATCGCATATAGCTTTATATCTTGATTTTTGATGAGGTTCTTTACATCTGCAAATGGAACTTTACTCATATTATCCACACCATCAGTTAGAAGTATCGCTATTTTGGATTTACTCTTGCTTTTGCTTAGCATATTGTAGCTTTGGACTATCGCGTCATTGATAGCTGTTCTCTGTCCTGCTACTCCGAGCTTTTGCATCTTTGTTATATCTCTTAGAAATCTCTTTTCAAATGTCAAAGGAGAGGCTATAAATGCAATATCTGCAAATGTAACCATACCAATACGGTCATCTTTTCGTCTCTCTATGAAATCAGCTACAACCTCTTTGACTGCACTAAACTTATTTCTATATCTATCATTTGGGTCAAATCCCATCTGACGCATAGAGTCACTAGAGTCTATAATCAGGACTATATCTCTACCCTCTTTTTTGGAATTGGAATAGCTTTTGGTGATGACAGGAGATGCCAACGCTATGATAGCACTTACTACTCCTATCCACTTTAGCCATACTATCCACGACCTGCTTTTGGAGCTTTTGTTTATGAGAATATCTATATGAGGAAAATATATAGCCCTACTTCTCTCTTTGCACCATATAGCACAAATGATAAAAATCACAATTACAGCAAATAGATATGGGTATTGAAAATTAAATCCGTCCATCTGCTACCTGCACATATAGATTAAATTTAGTTTGAGTATCTTCATCTACTTTATCTACCTTTTTTTTGTATTTGTACTTCTCTAGCATCGGTTCTAACTGCTCAAACAGCTCTTTTTTGCGTTCATCTGTAGCCAATAGCCGTGCATAATGTGTAGCCTTGTACGCAGAGAGTTTTGCATCAATCCAATCTATACTTTTGAGCTCTTTGAGATAACCTTTTGCTAGGTTTGTCTTTCTATTGACCCATAATTTTTGGATTACAAAAAACAATACTGATACCAATAATATAGAGGCAAATATAATCAATCCCCAGTATATAGTAAAAGAGTTATCAGGAATTTCCAAAAGGGGCTTAATATCTTTGAGTTGTGTAGTTATATTTGTATCATTCATTTATCATCTCATCTGCCTCATTAATTTTAGTATAGGCTCTTCATCTGTATAAATCTTGCTAAATCTTATACCCTGCTTTTTGAATTTTCTGTATAAGTTTTCATCGTTATCATGTAGTGCTTTTTGGTATTTATTGAGCATATTTTTGTCTATATCAGCCTCGAAGCTACCACCACTCTCCATATCTATCAATCTCAAATATCCCAAAGATTTAGGGTTTTCTTCAAACTTATCTCTGACCATCACGGCAAATATATCATGCTTTTTGGATAATACTTTTAGGTCTATATCACCTACAAAATCAGAGACTATAAATATAAGTGCTTTTTTCTTTATATGAGTATGAAGCATATCGACTAAGGCATCAAAATCACCCTCTTTGCCCAATGGCTTGAAGTCTATCACATCAGTTACTGCTTTGTGTACAGCAAATAACTTTTTGCTAGGCTTTGTCTTCTCATATAGCTTATCAGCAAATATAATATGACTAAACAAATCACTATTTTTGATAGCACTAAAGCCCAATATAGATACCACTTCTGCGATAATATCAGATTTTTGTTTGTGCGTACCAAAATATGTAGAACCACCAAGCATAGATACCACTACGACATTTAGCTCTCTCTCTTCTTTGTATATCTTGACAAATGGTTTGCCTAGTTTTGCTGTAGTCTTCCAATCTATCTTACGGACATCATCACCATATACATACTCTCGAAGCTCAGAAAATTCAAAACCCTCACCTTGAAATACAGAAGCGTTATTACCTAGCATATCTCCATATACTTGCTTTTTGGTCTTGAGTACTATTTTTTTGACTGTTTTATTCATCTTGTACTCCTATGGTATAGGAACGACTGCCAAAATCTTCTCGATAATCTCATCTTGTGTTATCTCTTCTGCTTGTGCTTCATAAGACAAGATAATACGGTGACGCAAAATATCTTTTGCTACATAAGCCACTTCCAATGGAGATACAAAATCTTGACCTTTGAGATATGCTACTGCACGAACAGCCTTGTACATATCAATACTAGCCCTAGGACTCGCTCCAAACTCTATATAGTGAGATAACTCCTCTAATCCATAAGCCTTTGGGTCTCTAGTGGCAGTTACAAGTTCTATAATATACTTCTCTACCTCTTCGTCTATATGTACCTCTAATGCCTCTTTTCTAATAATATCAAGCTCTTCTAGTGAAGCTACTTGTTCTATCTTTCCAAAGCTATTGTTCGCTACTCTTCTTGCTATCTCTAACTCTTCTTCTTTTGTATTGTAGCCTACAACTATCTTCATCATAAATCTATCTAATTGTGCTTCAGGAAGCTCATAAGCTCCCTCTTGTTCTACTGGGTTTTGTGTAGCCATTACCAAAAAAGGCAAATCTATCTTGAATGTCTCATCACCAATAGTCACTTGTCTCTCTTGCATCACTTCAAGCAGTGCTGATTGTACTTTTGCAGGAGCTCTATTTATCTCATCTGCTAATAGTAAGTTGGTAAATACTGGACCTTGTTTGATTTTGAAGCTATTATTTGATGGGTCATAAATCTCCGTACCAATAATATCTGAGGGAAGTAAATCTGGAGTAAATTGAACTCTTTTAAAGTCTAATCCCAAAGTTTTGGCAAGAGCATTAACTGCTGTAGTCTTCGCCAATCCAGGGACACCTTCTAATAATATATGACCACGGCAAAGCAGACCTGTCAAAAGTCCCTCTACCATCTTGTCTTGACCTACCAAGACCTTTGATATTTCTCTTTTTATATTCTCTATGATTTGGCTCAAAGTATTCTCCTACAGTTATCTGCAAAGATTATACTTCTATGAGGTTAATTGAATGTTAATATTATCTCTTGCCTTTTTGAGCCATTTTGATATGTACATGTATTATCTCTAGTGACGCAGGAGTCACTCCAGAAATCTGTGAAGCCCCAAATAGCGTAGGAGGTGTAGCCTTTGTCAATTTCTCTTTTATCTCGTTGCTAAGTCCTGATATATTGTTATATACAAAATCCATAGGTATCTTGATTTTAAGCATATCATCCATATTTAGTATCTGCTTTTGCTGTTTTTCTATATATCTACTATATTTTGCCTCGACAAGTATTTGAGAAATTACCTCATCATCATATCTATCAAAATCAGGCAATAAAACAGTAAGTTTCTCTCTATCAAAATCACCTCTACCTATCACATCAAGCCAACAAGTCCTATCATTGATTTTGACAGCGTTTATAGATTTTAGTTTGCTTAGGAACTCTTTGGTAGGTGTGACATAATTGACTCTCAAAAAGTCCAATGCCTCATCAAGATTGGCTTTTTTGACTCTAAATGCACGGATATACTCATCATCCAAAAGTCCCAACTCTATACCATAAGCAGATAATCTCATATCTGCATTATCTTCTCTCAAAAGCAGTCTATATTCTGCACGACTTGTAAACATCCTATAAGGCTCTTTCGTACCCTTGGTCACCAAATCATCTATAAGCACACCGATATATGCCTCATCTCGACGCAATACAAAAGGTTCTTTGCCTTGAATACTAAGCGAAGCATTAATACCTGCCATCAATCCCTGTGCTGCTGCCTCTTCATATCCAGTTGTACCGTTGATTTGTCCTGCTGTATATAATCCTTTGACTATCTTTGTCTCTAGTGTATGCTTGAGTTGTGTTGGCTCTATATAATCATACTCTATAGCATACCCATAACGGACTATCTTTGCATTTTCCATACCTGCTACACTCTGTACCATCTCTAGTTGTACATCTGTAGGCAACGATGTACTCATACCGTTGATATAATACTCCGTCTCATCAATAGTCTGTGGTTCTACAAATATCTGATGCCTAGGTCTATCTCTAAAGCGACTTATCTTATCTTCTATACTAGGACAATACCTAGGGCCAACCCCCTCTATCTGACCAGAAAACATAGGTGCTCTATAGAAGTTACTCTCTATGATATTATGTGTATTCTCATTGGTATATGTCACGAAACAAGGCAATTGAGTAGGCTTAAATGTACTCTTGTCTGTACGAAACGAAAACGGAGGAGGAGGAGTATCACCATCTTGGACTTCCATCACAGAAGTATCTACAGATTTGGCATCTATCCTAGCACAAGTACCAGTCTTTAGCCGTCCGATATTTAGACCCAAAGATTTGAGGTACTCTGCCAATTCCACAGAAGCAAACTCACCTTGCCTACCTGCTATCTGCTTTTTGTCTCCTATATGTATGAGACCATTGAGAAATGTACCTGCTGTGATGATAACCTTTGATGCCATATACCTATTACCCAATTGAGTAGTAACACCTTTGACCTCTCCATCTTCTATGATAAGTCCATCTGCTTCTTCTTGTTTGACATCAAGATTAGTAGTATGAAGTACCATATTACGCATATAGATACGATACTCATCCATATCTATCTGAGCCCTACTACCTCGAACAGCTGGACCCTTGGACGCATTGAGCGTACGAAACTGAATACCAGTCTTATCCGTACAAATACCCATCTCTCCACCCAAAGCATCCACCTCACGCACAAGATGACCCTTGGCAAGTCCACCAATAGCAGGATTACAACTTGAAGCTCCTATCTGCTCTGCTAATATAGTTATCATCAGCGTACTAACACCCATTCTAGCACTAGCCAAAGATGCCTCTATACCAGCATGTCCACCACCTATTACTATGACATCATAATTCATTTTACGCCTTTATCTGTTTTCCAACTTTCCACAGTCAAAATATCTATTTTTTCAAAGTGTTTAAGATTATTAGAAATTAAAGTCTCTCCATTTGCAATAGCTATACTAGCTATAAGTAAATCCATATCAGCAACAACTAAACCTTTTTTTCCCATATCAGCTTTAAGTGTAGCAAATATTTTTGCTGATTTTTTATCAAAATCATATATTTTGATATTATCAAAAATCATTTCAACAGTAGGTAAATATTTTTTATTATCTCTCTTTTTTAATCCATAAACCAACTCTGCATAGTTTATGGTGGTAGAAGATAATTCATATTTATACTCTATAAATTTATCCTTGATAGATTTATCTCCTCTTAGATAATAACTAATTGTATCTGTATCTAAGACCATAAATCAAGCTCTTTATTTATACGACTATCTTTTATATCTTCCATCAATATATCACTATCTTTATCACTCATTACACCAAATGTTTCATCTATCCAACTTTTTTGATTTTTCTGTTTATCATTACTTATAAGCTCTTGATAGCGTTTAAAATCAATAATAACAACAAAAGGTTTATCTCGTTTTGTTACTAACATATCATCTCTTAGTGCATTTTGCAAAATCATACTATTTTGTTTTATCTCTGATGCTGTTACTGTTTGCATAAATTTATTCCTTTATGGTTATTATAACTATTTTGGCTTAAATAACCATAACCATTAAACCACTCTAGGATTTACTATCTCCATATTATTAAGTAGTTTATCCCACAATCCTATATCTTTCCACTCTTTTTGTATTTGAGCAGAGAATTTTATATCTTCTAACTCTATCAATCCCATCAATGGACTGTGGGCATCTTTTGCAAATCCTTGTGCGTATCCTGTTTGTGTCTCGTGGACTATGATACTGTTTAGATTTACTTCTTTCTCTCCATTTTGCATATTGGTTAGTTCTAGTATTCTCTCTACTATCAGATATATAACTCTACAAAACTGTTCAGCAGATGGAGATACTGGTAGTTCTATCCATCTTTGGCTATGCTTTTTCATAGCCTTGATATACTCTGCGTCATCTTGTGACCATAGCGTAATAGCGTGGTCAAAGCTGTCTATCATATCTTTGATACTCTGTTTGGTAAGTCCGAAGTCATATACCATCTGTCCATCATCTAGGTAGTTTGACTCTAGTAGTACTTCTATCTGATATGAGTGTCCATGTATATTTTCACTACATCTTTGGGTGCTACAGTCTCGTACTATATGAGCATTTTCAAATTTAAAAAGTTTTCTTATTAGCACTATTATACTCCTTGTGTCGTATCAAATACGCGTATGTGTAGTCTATCACTATATAAAAAATTATGCTTGACACAAAACTCAAATACAGCTTTGTCATTTCTCCATATTGTATCTCTACTCTCTCCAACTGGCATACAGTATATATCTGTATCAAACCCATCTGTAATCTCTCTAATCTCATCAAATGCACTACTATCTACTAGAGGCTTATCTATAGTAAACTTAAAAAAGCTATCCTTGGAGTAGTTGATAATATTTTCTATAGCTTGTGGTCTTATTCTCTTTGATTTGGCTTCACCTGAATTATCCAGTTTGATAGACAATGCAAACATCGTCTTTTTATACGCAGGAAAAGCCTCAAAGTCTATCTCTATTGTACCATTGGTCTCAAATGTAATGAGAATACCCCTATCAACCATAGCCTCTACCAAAGCATAAAATACCTTGTCTGCATAATACAATAATGGCTCACCACCTGTGATAACTATATGTGGGTCATATCCAATAGCATCAAATTTATCAAAAAGATTGCCTATTAGAGTATCAGAGTTATCTACTCTCTCCCATAAATTGGTAAACTTACTATCAACTGCAAAATATGTATCACATCCTACTCTATCCTCTCCATCTACAACATACTTAGCACCAAATCCAGCACATGTCAAATTGCATCCACCAGTACGCAAAAAGTATGATGGAGTCCCTGCATATTTGCCCTCTCCTTGGATAGATAAGAATTGTTCTGTGAGATAAAACATCGATTTTGTTCCTTTAATTTGTTGAAAAGAGATATATACCCATAGAGACTATAGATACAACTGTAAAGATAAAAAAGAATATAAAATATTTCCTCTTCTCTTGAAATGAAGAGCGTCTGATACTCATCTCTATATTGATGATAGATGGTATGATATAGTATTGAAATATCCTATATTTAGGTGCTATATTTGGATTGCTATATCTTTTGATTATCCTCAAAAATATCTCTGGAATATGTGATATAGAGTCTATAAAAAATGTATCATCTCTATAATAAAACTTACGAATAAGCTCCATAAACGCCAATGCAAACAATATACTTCCCAAATAATACGCTTCTATATGATATAGATTGATAGGTAAATCATCTTTGGCAGATGGTTCAAGCCTCATAAACGCATAAAAAGCAGACAATATCAACAGAGGAATAAATAGCAGATTTTTAAGTTCAGGCAAAAACTCATAAAATGTAGCTGGTTTATATGGCTTTTTCTCTAGTTCTCTCTCTATAGATGAGTCCAGATTTTCCATACACCTCTGTTCATGCTTGATAAGCTCTTTGCACTCCTCTATAGGCAAATACTCTATCAATATATCACTCATAGTATTTGCATAATTGAGTACACCTTTGAGATTATAAAACATCTTGCTACTCTTGTCTAGTTTGCGTTTTTCGGCTATATACTGCTTGACTCCCTCTATCAGATGATGAGCTATCACATAATTTTCACTACATATCAAATTCTCTTTTTTGCACTTTTTGATATTATCTAGTCTCATTATTCTTATGATATTCTCTTCACTATTTGAGTGATGTCTATCTTTGTGAAATGTAAATTTGAGCAGATAAAACGCTGCTTGTACATCTGCATCAATAGGTGTATCTAATACAGGATGCTTATCTACCTTTTTGAGATGGATGATACCAGTATCTTGGATTTTGAACTCTATCTTTTTGGTGATTTTGGACTGGCTTGATGACAATAGTGACTCTATCTCATCTTCAAATACTCTCTCATCTACTTGCTTGTTGTCTATAGCTGTTTTGATATTTGCCAAAAAATCAATCTCATTGGAGTCTTTACGCAATGAATTGTTTTGGTTATCATCCATTAGATAGACATTACCATAGAGGTTTTTACCATTACAATCAGCAGGGTCAGCAGATGCTAATATGATAATCCTAGTAAACCTAGAGTGATTATCTCTATGCAAATCACGCAAATCTGCCAATAAAGATATAAAAAAAATCCGTCTATTATCAATCTCTTGATTGAAATGAAGTACATCGCCCACTATCCTATCATACCGATAGTTATGCCCATCAGTCAATCGAAAAAATAGCCGTCCTGAGACATTGCTTATCCAACTCACATAATCATATTGGTTATCATACAATAGTTTTTGAGTCATATTAGAGGGCTTTGGTAAGAGGGATGGTCAATCAGAGGAGCTAAACTGGTTTGTATTGAGTAGAAGATTGTTTTGTGTTGAAATCCATAATGCGTCCTGCATCTACAGTAGATGTATATTCTAAATTGAAATCACGGTTCTTGCTTAGAAAATCAAAAAAAGAACTCAATATAGCTATAACTACAATACTCGATACAAACACAAATAGATAAAACACAAAGACCCCATTCAAATACGGTGCTAAATTTCGAAGACTAGACAAATCTTCTCACACGAATTTAAGAGTTTACTATAATTTAGTTTAAATCGTTATTAAACCACTCTACACCTGAAATATATTATCTTTGCTAGTGGGTACAAAAGATTTGCCAAAAGACAATCTCTGTTGTATCCCACCTCTGCTAGTTATATCCACAATCACACCCAAGTTTTTTGTCTTGATACTCATATCTATCTTATCATATATGCTAAACGCTATATCTTCACTATTGAACATTGTATCTCGTAACGATGTAATGTATCGCTTGAAATCAACCAAATCAAAAGTCTCACCTTTGGACACAAACCTAACATAAACCACTCCACGATAAGGCTGACCACTTTGTGCCAAAAATAGCAATTCTCTTGATAAATACTCTATATTAGTACCCTTTTTTATCTCTATCTTTTTCATACTTTATCCATTATAATTATATACGAGATAATAACCAAATTAGATTTTATTTAGATAAATTCAATTACTATTTTGTTATAATAGAGACAAATAATTTTTATTTTTTAATATAATATATATTTAATAATCAAGGATTTAAAATGAATGAAGAAAAAGATGTAAACAAATCACCTCTAAATTTAAGTATGCTCAATGACCCATATATGATGGAAGCAGCCATTATGATAAAAGACAAGAAAAAAGCCGAAAAACAAAAAACCAAGAAAATACTATCAACCAAAGAGTTTTTAGAAAAAGATATAGATGTAAAAAATATCTCATTTGTACCTAGTGGAGATTTTGGTATATTTATGAGTATTCTATTTGTTCCTTATGTTACAGGATTTATCTTTATGTTTTTTTATCTTTTTGATGAGAACTTTGATAGCTCTCTCTATATGCTAGAAAAGCACTCCTTTTTTCTACTATGGGCAATAGGATATGAGTTAATCGCATTTATATTTGTCTTATGGACAATCAAAATGGTCATATTTAGTTCAACTTTTATGAGAAATCCATAAGAATTTAGACTATTTATAAATACTCATTCTTAAATTCCACATACCTAGATGCTGATGCGTATAGTTCTGCTACCTCATCATCTGTAAGTTCTCTTATTCTTTTTGCAGGGCTTCCCATTATTAGGCTTCTTGGAGGGAATATCTTGTTTTTGGTTACGAGTGAAGATGCACCTACTATTGACTCTTTGCCTATGATAGCACCATCTAGTATAGTAGCACTCATTCCTATTAGACACGCGTTTTCTATGGTACAACCGTGTAGCATTACTCTATGTCCTACGGTGACATCATCTCCTATGATTGTGGGATTACCGTCACTCATATCTGCTTTTTTATGGTGGGTGACATGTATCATACTTAGGTCTTGTATATTACTTCTATCTCCAATGCTGATATGATGTACATCTCCTCTTACTACGCATCCAAACCATACAGCAGAATCCTCACCCATTGTGACTCTACCAATCACAGATGAGCCTTCTGCTACCCATGCGTTTTTGGCTAGTGTGGGTGTCCATTTTTTAAATTTCATAATCATTAGCTATCCTTTAATATACGATTTGTGAGACGACTGATGTAGTTTGGTGTATCTTTTTTGTTTTTGTTGTGTAGCTTGTTTACATACTCTTCTAGTATATCGTGATTGTTTACACTCTTGCCTAATGCTGGTACTTTGATATACTCTCCATCTATTTGAAGCTCCCATCGTAAATCATTGTCTGATAGTTGCAACATCAAAATCTGTTCTATCTTGTCAGATAGACTCTCTTCTAATATAGGAGTCATCAGTTCTACTCTTCTTACGAGATTTCTAGGCATCAAATCAGCACTAGATAGATAACACCTACACTTGTCGTGCTTGAAATAATATATACGAGCATGTTCGAGATATTTACCTATGATAGATGATACTGTGATATTGTCACTTATCCCTTTGACTTGTGGCTTTAGACAACATATACCTCGTATAATTAGGTCAATCTTACAGCCCTTTTGAGATGCTATATATAGAGCCTTTATCACATCCATATCTACTAGAGAGTTGGCTTTTAGTATGATATGACCTGCCTCTTTGTGCTTACTCTCTTCTTCTATTAGCTTGATAATCCTTGGCTTTATCTGTGTTGGAGACATAAATAGCGTATCAAGATTGGTATGAGTAGAAAAGCCAGTCAAAAAGTGGAAAAAGTGAGTAGCATCTGTACTAAATACCTCTTTGGATGTGAAATACGACATATCTGTATATATCTTTGATGTACTAGGATTATAATTACCCGTAGCAAGATGTACAAAGCTTTTGAGTTTGCCATTTTTTCTCTTGATAATCTGTGCTATCTTGGCATGGACTTTGAGTCCTGGGATACCATATACCACATGAGCTCCTGCATCTTCTAGTGCCTTTGCCCAACGCAGATTGTTCTCTTCATCAAATCTCGCCTTTAGTTCTACCAATACCATCACTTGTTTGCCATCTCGCACTGCATCTATAAGTGCTTTGACTATTGGTGATTTTGGTCCTGCTCGATATAGCGTCATACGGATAACTACAGTATCAGGGTCACAAGCCCCTTGGGTAATGAACCTAACTACTGGTTCAAAGCTATCAAATGGATGATATAACAAAATATCTTGCTTCTCTATCGCATCTACTATATTCTCTTTGTCCAATGGAGGCAATATCTTTGGATTGAAAGATGGCAATACAAGATGAGAGAGAGATTTATCTCCCACTATCTGCCAAAGGCTACCTAGGTTGAGAGATATTTTCTTGTATGAGTATATATCTTGTTCATCTAGGTCAAGATTGGAAAGCAGAAAATTGAGAAGATTAGCATCAGCACCATCTATCAGCTCTAGCCTGATGAGTGAGCCTTTGTTTCGTGAACGCAATCCCTCTTGAAGTATCTGCAAAAAGTCATCTGCTTCCTCTTCTTCTATCTCTATATCAGCATTTCTGGTAACTCTAAAAGGAGTAGAAGCGATGAGACTAAACCCAGGGAAAAGCTCTGATGCAAAATGCTCCACCACAGACTCAATAGGGATAAAAGTCTCTCCTAATTTCACAAATCTAGGCAACATCCTAGGAATTCGTATCAGTCCATGCTTGATATGACGATAATCATCCTCCAAACTCAATGCCAATCCAAAACTAAGATTATTTAGATGAGGGAAAGGGTGAGTAGCATCCACAGCTATCGGGATAATCAGAGGATATATCTCATCAAAAAACATCCCTTTTATCTCTACTTGTTCATCACTATTGAGTGCATCAAAATTTTTGATATTGACACCGTGACTATGAAGTTCTGATATGATAGAACTATAGCAAGACTCCAAAATCTCATGCTCTTTGTGCAGATAAATATGTATCTCTTCGAGCTGTTGGCTAGGAGTGAGCTTATCGGGACCCGTCTCTTGTACTCCTGCTTTGTAGAGGGCTTTGAGTCCTGCTACCCTAATCATATAAAATTCATCAAGATTTGTACCATAAATAGCCAAAAATTTCAATCTCTCCAAAGGAGGAAGTTTCTCATCCAATGCCTGTGCCAATACACGAGAGTTAAACTGCAACCAAGAAAGCTCACGGTTGAAGTACAATTGCGATGTGTTTAAATCTGGTTTCATATACACCCACCTATAAATTTTTTGTAATTATAGCAGGTTTACGATAATGGTATTTAGTATCTCTACTTAAACAAATCAAATAGCTTCAAAAAATCATTTCTCAAAGTGAGAGTAAGATATATCTCATCTTCCTCTTCACCCAAATTGGCTTCTGCACCGATAAAAACATTATATTTAGAACTCACCTTATACTTAAAATCAAAAATATATCTCTCCGTATTGTTAAATCCATTATAATCACTATACTCTCGTATATACGCACCCATATAAAAACTAGGAAGATTTTCAGATATACCTACATCACTATATGGATTATCTTGAAAATAACTATACTTGATACCTATATCACCATAATAATTTACTGTATCATTTGATAGTGAGATAGTTTTCCTAGACCTGATACCTGCGTGAGTGATAATACCAATCTCTGAATATAAATTTTTACTTTTAGCTAGTATTGTAAATGAAGAAATATATTGATAATAAAAAGATATATCCACCGTATCAGATACATTATCAAATGAAGACGGCACAAGAGAACTTAGACTCTGATTACTATCATTAGCCGTACCCAAAAACTTTATATCAATACCTAGATTATGAATAGCCTCTTTTCTATTAACCCTATTTTTCCATCTAGCATCTATATTTATATTTGCATACATACGAGTTTTCTCAAAACCCTCATTTTGACCATCTTCATTATAATTGGGCAAGATTTGTACCCCAACATCAAAAGCATTGATAAACAGACCATTAGATGAGGTATTTTCATTTGCCTTAGCAACCCCAAAACTCAAAACCATCCCCAATAAAACCACACCCAACTTATTCATAGTTTTCCTTTTTGTAAAAAGATTGTAGCAAGTTAGAGCTTTATCTATTGGTTATAATCTCAAATTGTTCTCTTGCTATGAATTTAATAAATCCATATTCTCTATTTTCAGGGTTTTCTCTTAATACAACCAAAAATTCATCCATTCCAATTTGTCTAGCTTTTGCTAACGCGTAAAATCTATCAAAATGATTTCCTAACAGTTCAACTCTGTAATTATCAATACTCTCAGTCTCATGTCGGCTCTCTTCACACCCTCCTAATCCAAAGAGTTTAATCGTTTCAACGGCTTTTAGATATAAGTAATCTGTTTCCAAAAGTGATACTTTAGGCTTTAGTTCTAAAACTTTTTTATTACGACTTGATAATCTAAAAACCAAATCAAAAAATTTTAAAGGATTGTCTAAAATAGGATTAATGATAAGTGGTTTCTCTTCTATAAAGTTCTCTTTTGTCCAACGAATATCACTTGTTGGATAAAGTGGGAATTTACTTTTCTTATATGAAGAATTACACTCAAAACACATAAGTATATAATTTTTATGGTTACATTTTAAAAAATAGTAATAGTCTTCTGGTCTATAGTGGTCAATTGTAGGAATACAAAGATTATTTCCATGTTTATCTAAGCGACTTATTTCATCACATTGATTAAATAAATATTCACAAATAGGACATTTATTTTTAGTGATTTTCATGTGAATATCTTTAAATTTATTCCATTTACAGTTTGAAGCATTAAAAGCTTCTAAAGCCTTTGGATAATCAATATGTTCATAAAGTGATGACATACTAATCATCAAACAAATCTCCAAACTCTTCTAATAACCTTTCTCTCTCTTTATCATCTAGTTTTT
>DAOVZV010000261.1 GCA_030634925.1 Sulfurovum sp. | reverse complement strand
GGGTGTATATATTATATTTATGCCCAAAATCCTGCTAGATATTGGATACTCCACAGTAGAAGTAGGTATCATATACGCATCAGCTCCATTTATGCGTTTTTTGTTGCCTTTTGTATTTAGACACTTCATATCCTTGACACCAAAAGTATATCAAATATCTCTTGTGGTAAGTGCTTTGAGTACTCTACTATTTTTCTTGTCTATTGATGAGTTTTGGATTTATCTACTTATCAATCTAGTATTTGGTGGGGCGATGGGAATATCATTACCTTATGTCGAGACTATAGCATTGGCATCACTATCCAAAAGCTTGTATGGCAAAGTGCGTCTATGGGGTTCATTGGGGTTTATGGGAATAGCCTTATGGTTGGGCAGAGTATTAGAGACTCCAATCGAAGCTATATATTATCTTGTGATAATGGCACTTTTTACTCTATTCTTTGGATTTTTACTTACCAAATATGATAATATTCCTCATACTTCAGTATACGATGATGCTTCATTTTCTTTATCAAAATATTGGGCATTTTGGGTTGCTATATTTTTGATGCAAGTGGCATTTGGAGGATTTTATAACTTCTTTACCATATATGAGACTAGCCACGGCATTAGCTTGGAGATGACTAGCTGGATGTGGAGTTTTGGAGTACTTTGTGAGATATTTATGTTATATTTTCAAGGGGCTTTATTACAGAGAAATCTGCTCAATATATTGCTATTTGCTACATTTGTGACAGCCATTAGATGGATGATATTATATCTATTTGCAGACTCTATCATCATCACATTTGCATCTCAATCTCTTCATGCTATTAGCTTTGCCCTATATCACACGGCTGCGATAACCTATGTATTTTCTCTATATACTCAAAAAAGATTAGCCCAACAGTTCTTTTTGGGTATAGCATTTGGACTAGGAGGCTCGACTGGTGCTATATTGTCAGGACAGATATATGGTGAATATCTATTCTTGATTGAGTCGATTATAGCCTTCGCATCATTTGGAGTACTCCTAATACACAAAAAAAGAAAAGAGGCAAAAATATGATAAATATACCATTAGTCATATTCGCAGGAGGTAAAAGCTCACGAATGGGAAGAGACAAAGCACTATTGCCATTTGGAGGATTTGATACATTAGCCCAATACCAACAAGAGAGATTTAAAGGCAAATTCAAAGATATATACATCTCCACCAAAGAGGATAAATTTGATTTCAACTATCAGATAATAGCAGACCGATACACAGACAGCTCACCACTTGTAGCCATCATATCTATATTTGAGATATTAGATACAGATAGAGTATTTATATTGAGTGTAGATGCTCCATTTGTAGATACCAAAACTATAAATCACCTCATATCACAAGACACAGACAAAGCAGACACCACAATAGCCAAAAGCCCAAACGGCACAGAACCACTATGTGGAATATACCACAAATCCATACTACCAAAAGCACTCAAACAACTCAAACAAAACAACCATAGACTAAATGATTTACTAAGGCTATCCAATACAACAACAGTACAATTTGAAGATAATAGAGTATTTACTAACCTTAATTATATTGATGATTATCGTGGTGCGTTGATTTATAATAAATCTTGAGAGAAAGAGTAAAGCATATTTTTAATCTCTTTAGAGTAAAATAGATAAAAAAGGAGCTTTAATGCAATTAACACTAAATATACCTGACTTTATACCATTGACTCTAAATAAAGATTTACAAGAGTTAAAGCAAACTATTAAAATAAATACTGCTCTTATGCTTTTTAAAAATGAAAAACTTTCAATAGAACAAGCTAGTAAATTTGCAAATGTATCTCTTTATGATTTTATGGATGAGTGCAAAAAAAATCAAATACCTATTACATCTTATACTAAAGATGAATTGGATAATGAGATGAATTTAATGAGTAATTTGTGATACTTATAGCTGATAGTTCAGCTTTGGTGGCTCTTTCTATCGTTGATAAATTAGATATTTTAGAACAACTTTTTGGAGAAGTCTATGTTCCAAGAGCTGTTTATCAGGAAGTAAGTAAGGAGAATAAAGCAGAAGCATATAAATTAAAAAATTATTGTAAAAATAAAGTTTTAGATATTAAATCAAATGTTAATTTCAATATCTCTTTGGGTCAAGGAGAGAGTGAAGCGATTATACTCTATAATGAACAAAATGCAGATTTTTTGCTTTGTGATGATAAAAAGGCTAAGAAATTTGCTCAAAACTTTGGATTAAAAGTGATTGGTAGTTTAGGGATTTTACTTAAGGCAAAAGAAGCTAAATTGATTAGTGAGATTTCTCCTCTGATTGAGTTATTGAAAAGTTCTAGAGTTTTTATTGATGATAGAACTTTTGAATTAGTTTTGACAATGTCAGGAGAGTTGGATTAAATTAGAATTGGCAGGTATAATATTAGGAATTATTGGTACTACAATTTATCTATTAGTATTAAATATCCCAAATATACCTAAATATATTTTTGAACTATTTCGTGGAGGAGAAATACTTGCACAAATTTTAGGTATTTTTATAATTAT
>DAOVZV010000125.1 GCA_030634925.1 Sulfurovum sp. | reverse complement strand
TGCATCTTGACCACCGATTACTGCTGATTTACCCATAGCTACTTTTTCACCTTTTGTTCCGTGACAACCTGCACAAGAACCATATGCCGCAGCACCGTCAGCCATTAGTAGTGTAGAACCAGCGAGTAACATAGCGATTGCAAATTTTTTCATTTTATTTCCTTTGATTTATAGTTTTGTTTAGAGATATTTATCAGCAAAGATAAAACCTCAATCATAAGTTATAGATAAATACATTAGCAAATCCAATAAGGACATCAGATATAAAGAATACACTTCAGTAAATGAACTTAATGGCATTGCCGTATATTATACTATATAGGGACTCAAAAGCCAAAAGGCTTTTGAGTTGGTGAAATAAAATTATTTCAATGTTGCGATATAATCAGCAAGTTCTTTCAATCCAGCTTCATCAAAAGATGCAACTTTAGTTTTCATAAGACCACCCATTCCGTGTGTATCTAGTGTACCAGCTTGGTAACCTTTAAGTTGCTCAAGAGTTTTAGCTGCATCTTGACCACCGATTACTGCTGATTTACCCATAGCTACTTTTTCACCTTTTGTTCCGTGACAACCTGCACAAGAACCATATGCCGCAGCACCGTCAGCCATTAGTAGTGTAGATCCAGCGAGTAACATAGCGATTGCAAATTTTTTCATTTTATTTCCTTTGATTTATAGTTTTGTTTAGAGATATTTATTATTAAAAATAAAGTCTCAACCATGAATTATATTAAGAAGAATTATATTACAGTAAAACTTCAACCTCTATTTATATCTAAAAACACTTAATACCTAGGCAACTTTCCTGAATCTTTTGCATACTCATAAACAAAATGGTATATATCTGAAACATATCTAGCCTCTATTTTTGCATTTGGACATATTCTTCGCAACTCTTTTTTGAACCTTCCAGCTCCATAAATTGCTTCCCAATCATCTTGAGTATGTCGTCTTGCAAAACTTGCACTAGATATACCACAAACATATTTCAAGTTTGAAAGATAATAATTATATCCCGTATTTGCATTTGCCAATATAGGTGATGCATATAGAGTCAATCCAAGTATAGTAAATATTAGCCTTTTTATCATAGTATTTTTAAATCCTTCTCATATTTGAGATTGTGTATTGTAATCATTGATTGTGTAAATATTGTGAAGATTTTTACTTCAATTTACCAAAAACCTTAAACTTTTCCCAGTATATATCTATCGCCTCTTCTAGCTCTTTGTCACTAAGAGTTGTTCTCTTTTTGATACCATAACTCTCTATAAATATATCAAACATCATACTCGTAGCTTGTGATGGATTTTTGAGATAGTATTTGATACCTACCTTCATATTTTTCTCACTACCATAGACTAGCAGATACCTCATAAACATCCTCTGCAAAGATGTAGGCAACTCTGCGTGACAAGCAACACAATTTTTCTCATAAGAGTCTTGAGATAGTAGTCCTGACACCAATATCATATATAATAGCAAAATTTTTACCATTTTAGTACCATTTTTGTACCTTTTTGCTCTTTTGCCTCTACTTCTATGATGATATTATACTCATCTAATATCTTTTTGACAATACTAAGCCCTACTCCAAACCCACCTTCTGCGTCGTTGAACCTCTGATACCTATCAAATATCAGTGGGATATTCTCTTTGGATATTCCTATTCCACTATCTATAATATTAAACTCACCCTGCCTTAGAATTATCTCTATGACTCCATTTCGTCTGTTATACTTGATAGCATTTGATATAAGATTGTCTATAACCCTCACTAGCTTACGCCTATCCATCAATATAGTAGCACTTTTCATATTTAGCTTTATCTTTATCTGTTTAGATTGTATCAATATATCAAAGTACTCTATCCTGTTTGATATAATCTCTTTTAGGCTCAATATCTTATCTTCATTCTCTTTTTCTTGTTCTAGCGTCAGATATGTCAAATCTTTGTATAGCACAGATACTGTCTTGGCAGCTATATTTATCCGTGTTAGCTTTTTCTTGTTCTTATCTACCATTACGCTTGTATCCATCATCTCTATATTTGCCAACATCGCAGATAGAGGTGTATTGAGTTCGTGTGTTGTATCTTTGATAAATCTATCAAGCAGAAGCATAGAGTCTCTCATAGGCTTCAAGAAAAGCTTGGTCAGATATAGTCCAAAAACCATAAAGAATATAAAAAATAGCAGAGAGTATATGATAATATCTTTCATTATCCCTCCCCTCCACTCTCCATCATCTTCTATCTCTATGACTAGATACTTAGCACCTAGATAAAACTCATCAAGACCTTTGAGTAGATATATATGACCATTCCTTATATATATCTCTTTGTCAAATAGTATATCTTCATCATCTAGTAGAGTAAATATCTTGTGATACTCCAAATCATATATAGCAGACTTAAAACGCTCATCTCTAGGATACTTCACTCTCTCATCAAAAAAGTGATGAAGCACTTTGAGCCTCTTGGTCTGGATATACGCATACTTGGTAAGTGTAGCTCGTTGGTCATAAAGCATTAGCTTCTCTTGACTTTGGTAATAGAATATAGATAGCGTAATTATGATAAACAAAACCATTGCTATATATAGGGTCAAAAACCTAAATAGAGATTTCTTTTCACTTTTGAGAAGTGAATTTGTAGCCTTGTTTTTTGATGCTAACAATTCTATCCTTACCTATCAGTTTACGCAAATTTTTGAGGTAAGTACGCAGTGCTGTATCGCTTGGATTTTCATCGAAATCCCACAGATGCTGATATATTCTATCGTGTACTATCACCTCTCCCTCGTTTTTCATAAATAGCTTTAGTAGCATAGACTCTTTTTGACCCAAAGATACCACATCTCCACCTATCACAAGCTCACTATTTCTAGTATCATACGCTACATTTACTGAAATATCTATCAAACTCTTCTCTTCGTGAAAAAAGCTCCTCTTTAGCAGAGTATCAACCCGTATCTGCAACTCTTTGAGTACAAATGGCTTACGAATATAATCATCACATCCACTCTCAAACCCCTTCTCCAAATCATCTACGGAGTTGAGTGCTGTGATAAATATAGCAGGAGCTACGACATCCCCTGCCCTAGCCTCTTTGAGAACCTCAAAGCCATTTATCCCTGGAGTATTGACATCCAAAAGTAGCAAATCATACTTACTCTCATACAATCTATCTTGTGCTTCATATCCATCATAGACAGATACCACCTCATATCCCTCATCTTCGAGAAACTCTGTAATAGTCTCGTTGAGGTTTATATCATCTTCTAGCAGTAATATTTTTGGTAACATATCAGATACTCTGCCTAATCCAGCTCTGCAACCTACCAGCACTCAAAGCACCACTCACGCGAGTTACCTCTTTGGCATCTTTGAATATTACCAAAGTGGGTATGCTTCTTATACCATATTGAGTTCCCAATGTATTGTTCGCCTCTGTATCTACTTTGAGAAATTGAGCTTCCAGAGGCATCATAAGTGCTACCTCCCTAAAAGCAGGAGCCATCTGCTTACACGGTCCACACCACGGAGCCCAGAAATCTACCACAAGTGGTATATCTGAATTTACCAAAAAGATACCCAACTTATCAGCATCCACAGACACAGGAACACTATCAAGAAGTGAACCCTTACACTCACCACAATTAGCTTTGGAATAAGACTCTTTTTGAGGAATACGATTGACTTTGAGACAATGAGGACATACTATATTTATATTCATAATAAAAACTCCCTTTATGATTTATTATTAGTTTATAATAGGTATTATAGCAGATAAAGTAAATACAATACAAACAAATAGGAGAGACTATGAAACAAGAACTAATAATAGGAGGAGGATGCTTTTGGTGTACAGAAGCAGTCTTTGAACTACTAAAAGGCGTAAGCGATGTAGAGAGTGGATATGCCAACGGCAATACTCCTAGTCCCACATACAGAGATATATGCACAGGAGAGAGTGGATACGCAGAAGTAATCAAAATCACCTATGACGATACTATCATATCCACAGATACACTACTAGATATATTCTTCACCATACACAATCCAACCACCCTAAACTACCAAGGTGCAGACAGAGGAACACAATATCGCTCAACAATATTACACACCTCATCACAAACAGCCCAAACAGCCCAAAGTGCAAAACAAAAAGCACAAAAAGAGTACAAAGACCCAATAGTCACAATCATAGAACCACTACAAAACTACTACCAAGCAGAAGACTACCACCAAGACTACTACAGACAAAATAGTATGCAAGGCTACTGTATGGCAGTAATACCACCAAAGATATTGAAACTACAAGAGAAGTTTGGTAGGGAGATAGCGTAATTATATCTTGCCAAACTAGGAAGTGAAGCTTTAGCTTCGCCTATATATTCTACTTAGTTGTACTCTTTGGCAAGGCTAAAGCCTTACTTCCTATCAATATATATTTAGTTTTATGCTGCATATTTTATACTTGGATGCTTAAAATATTTTGCCACTCTATTACAGTTGTTTTTGAGCATATTCATATGGTTTTCTACAATCTCTTTTAATTTTTCAGCAGTCTTTGGTGCAGGTTTTTCAGATAATCCATATTTTAAATCACAGTTTAAATATTCATCTGGGTTTCTGTCAGGAGAGTATGCTGGCAGAAAGAATAGTTCAATCTTATCTTTATGCTCTTCAATCCATTTTTTTACAATTTTACTATGGTGAACTTTTAAATTATCAAGTATTAAAAACGTCTTACTCTCTTGGTATTTAATAAGTTGCTTTAGAAACCTAATAAATACATCAGCATTCATATTCTCTTTATATATCATGAATTGAACTAAGCCTTGATTGGTAATTGTCGAAATCATATTTACTGAAAATCGTTTTAAC
>DAOVZV010000091.1 GCA_030634925.1 Sulfurovum sp. | reverse complement strand
ATTGTCGCACTACAACAGTGAGACTTTGAGTACCAGCATTTCCACCCATTGAAGCGACGATAGGCATCAATATAGCCAATGCCACAAAACTCTGCAAAGTCTCTTCAAAGAGTCCAATAACCAAAGAAGCCAATATCGCTGTGATGAGATTGATACTCAACCAAATAGCTCTACTCTTCCCTGCCTTGATGATGTCCTCATCCTCTTCGGCATCTTCATTGACACCTGCTAGATTGTACATCTGTTCTGTGGCGTGTTCATCTATGACATCATATATATCATCTGATGTGATACGACCTATCAATATACCATTTTTATTTATAATAGGCATAGATGCTAGATTATACTCTTGAAACTTCTGTACTACTATATGAATATCATCATAATCATAAGCAACTATTGGTTTGTACTTCTCAGGATTGTCCTCTATATTCTCTTGTAATGTCGTATGAAAATTGAATATAAGTAGATTATCCAGTGCAATCCCATAACGCAATATACCTTTATCATCTGTGACAAATAGATAATTTACATTCTCTAGTTCATCATTTTTTCTTAGCTTTACAAACTCTTTGATTACATCATTGACACTATGATGAAGTTTTGCGGTATAGACTTCTACTTGCATATAAGCACCAGCATCATCTTCACCATACTTTTTGAGCTTTAATATATCTGCTTGGTCATCTTCGTGTAGATGTTCAAATATTACTCTTGCCCTATGATTATCTATCTCTTCTACTTCTTGTATAAAATCAGTCTGGTCATCACTCTCTAGTTCTGCTACAGACGAGGCTATATCTTTGGCAGAAAATGACTCTATAATATCACCAAAATATCTATCAGGAAGCTCTAGTGCAACCTCTGCTAACAACTCTTTTGGGACAGATTGGATAGATTTATCAAAGCTTTTTTCATCTAAATCTTTGAGTATATTTGCTATTTCGGATGGATGTAGTTCATCATGGGAGTTTGTATCTAAATATTGTATAAGTTTATCAATAGCCATAACCACATCCTAAATATTAAGTTTTTAGAATTATACTATTTGATACCTTATTTTAGATTAGTAAGATTATATATCAAGCAGTCGGAGTAAGTTTACTCCGACCATAATGGACACTATGCCATTTGCTCTTTTGCATATTTTTCACCAAGGTCATAAGCTTTGAGGTTAATCTCATGAACTTTTGCAGGTACTTTAGAAAGCATTGTATCAAGAAGAACTTGTTTTTCAATAGCATCCATATATGTATTTGCGATAGCAAGTGCAACTACTGATTGAGTAATTACATTTCCTACTTCTTCTTTTGCGATAGTAATAATAGGTATCTCAACGATATTCCATATTTTTCTATCTTCTTCTGTAGGGTGTACTAGGTTAGGCTCAATAACAATTGTTCCACCCTCTTTTACACCATCTTTGAATGATTGATAAGATACATCTGCTACTGAAAGCATAAAGTTTACTTCACCATCATTTGCATAAGGGTAATAAATCTCTTCTTCATCAAGCTGAATATCAACAACTGTAGGTCCACCACGAACTTGTGATGTATATGTAGCTGTTTTTAGTCCAAACCCACCAGTTTTGATTTTTGCAGCTGCAAAAATCTCACCAGCAAGAAGAACACCTTGTCCACCAACACCTGTAAATCTCATTAATGTTTTAGCCATGATGTATCTCCTTATATTTTTTTGACAAAGTCATCTTGAGTGATTTTGCCTCTTTTGCCTTGATGTACATCTATAATATCTTGGTACATATCACAATACTCTCTTACCTCTGTATCTTGCTTGATGATACCAGTTGGAAGCAAGTTTAATTGCTCTTCAGGAGTCATCGCATTATACTTCTTAACAGGTATAGTAATTTCATCAATCCAGTCAAGGTTTTCCATAGCTGAAAGCATTTTATTCTTTCTACCTAGGTTGATATGACAGTTAGAGAGTGCTTCTACATACGCAAAACCTTTATGCTCTAATGCTTGAATGAAAAGCTTCTCTAATTTCTTAGGAGCTGTTACATTCTCTCTACCAACAAATGAAGCACCAGATGCAACAGCTAGTTCACAACCATCAAAAGTTGGGTCAATATTACCAGCTTTTTGAGTAACTGTCCACATACCTTGTGGCGTAGTTGGACTCGTTTGAGAGTTAGTAAGACCATAGATAAAGTTCTGGATAACAATCATAGTAATATCAATGTTTCTTCTACAACCATGAATTGTATGGTTACCACCAATTGCCAATGCATCACCATCACCAGCAACACATACAACATGCTTACTAGGATTAGCTAGTTTGATACCAGTTGCATAAGCTACTGTTCTACCATGAGTTGTGTGAACTGTATTGAAATCAACATAAGAAGAAAATCTTCCTGAACAACCAATTCCTGAAACAACACACATATCATCTTGACTAATCTCTAGTTTATCTACAGCACGAATAAATGCTTTAAGAACAACTCCGTCACCACAACCCCAACACCATAGTGTTGGCATTTTTTCAAGTCTTAAATACTGATCGTAATTAAATGCCATACTAGAATACCTCCTTTACTTTACTAACAATTTCATGTGGAGAGATAGCTCTACCATTTACCTTGTAAAGACCTTCAAGGTCAAGCCTACTTGAAGCTCTCTCTATCTCTTCTGTATATTGTCTGATATTAAGCTCAACACAAAGTACATTTTTAATCTTACCTGTAAGCTCTGCAATTCTTTTCGCAGGAGATGGCCAGATTGTAATAGGTCTAAATAGTCCTGCTTTGATACCATCAGCTCTAAGATGTCTAATAGCCTCTTTTGCTGCAAGTGAAACTGAACCATAAGCGATAATTAGTACTTCATCATCAGCTCCTGTCAAGTCATCACACATAAACTCTTCGTTAAGTTCTATCTCATCTTGATGAGCCATTACTTTGTCTTCGAGTCTTTGGATAAGCTTTCTACAAGTCTCAATCTCTTCTGTTGGGAAACCATTTTTATCATGGTGAAGACCTGTATAGTGGTATCTATATCCCTCAAACATTGGGTTAAGTACTGCTGGTTCAGTTGGTCCACACTCATAAGGGAAATACTCTTCAGCAGGTCCATCAAATGTTTTTCTAGGAACTATTCCAGCTTTTACATCTTCAACTGTTGGCAAGTCTGCTTTACCGTGCATGTGACCTATTGTCTCATCTAGTAACACGATTACAGGTTGCATAAATCTATCAGCTAGATTGAATGCTCTTACAGTTTCAGTATAACACTCTGCCAAGTTACCAGCACATAAAGTAATTGAACGATAATCACCATGTGATGGATTTGAAGCTTGTTTAATGTCACCTTGTGATACACGAGTTGGAAGACCTGTTGATGGACCACCTCTCATAACATTCACACAAACCAAAGGAACGTCTGCCATTTGAGCAAGACCTAAGTTCTCTGCTTTTAGACTCATTCCTGGACCAGATGTTGCTGTCAATGCTCTTGAACCTGCCATAGCAGCACCAATAACACAACAGATACCTGCTATTTCATCTTCCATTTGAATAGATGTACCACCAACCTTTGGTAAAAGGTCAGAGATAACATGCATTACTTCACTAGATGGTGTTAATGGGTATCCCCCAAAAAATGTACATCCAGCATCAACAGCTGCAATTGCTGATAATTCATTACCAGTAGATATTACTTCTCTAGTTGCCATTAGTTCTCCTTATAATCAATAGGTAGTCTATACCCGTTATTTGCTATTGCTTCTTGTCTAGCCTTAGAACTATCCGTAAGCTTTGCAAATTTAACCTCTTTTTTCTCTGCTACATAAATAGCAAAGTCTGGACATACAAGCTCACACTCATGACATCCTATACATGCATCTGCTGCGATTACTGCAATCATTGCACCCAAAGTTGAAGTTGGTTCTTGTTGCATTGAAAGAACACCAGCTGGACAAGCGTCCACACAAATATCACATGCTTTACATCTAGCCGTATCTACCCATACTGGAGTATTCTCAGGAGCTATCATTGCTGCCATATTTTCCCCTTTTTATTTGTTAAAATTAAGTGAGATTTACTAATCACTAAAATTAGAATATCTTACTTTTGTTAAAGTAGTTATGAAATAAGTTGTAATTATCGAAATTATAGATTTCGATGTTACTTTTTGAAGCAAATATTTAATAGTTAAAATATATTTTTTAACTGTTCATTTTGCCTACTGCACAAGAGACAAAACTCTTGGCTTTTGTCGATGTACTCTCTACAAAACCCATATCTTCAGTAGTCAAAGGATAGCCTAATCCCTTGAGTACTTTTGCCAATTGTGTTACTTTTTCATCTTCTATATACAGAGTTATCTCTCGAGGCTCTATATTTAAGTTCACTTCTACTTCTCCAAAATCGTTCAAAAGTTTCTCTTTGAGCGTAGAGGCACATCCTCCACACTTGACATTGAGTACTTTAAAGCTCTGTTTCATTATTTAGTCAAGACTTCTTTTACTGCTTTACCTATCTCTGCTGGAGATACAACTACCTTTACTCCAACAGCACTAAGTGCATCCATCTTCTCTTTGGCTGTACCTGCACTACCACTGATGATAGCTCCTGCATGACCCATTCTCTTACCTTCTGGTGCTGTTTGACCAGCGATAAATGCTACTACTGGCTTTGTGATATGCTCTTTGATATAAGCTGCTGCTTGTATCTCCAAATCTCCACCAATCTCACCAATCATAACGATAGCTTCTGTCTCTACATCATCTTGAAACTCTTGAAGAAGTTGCTTGTATGATAGACCAATAATTGGGTCTCCACCAATACCAACTGCTGTAGTGATACCAAATCCTTCATTACATACTTGGTTTGCACCTTCATAAGTAAGAGTTCCTGATTTTGATATAAGACCTACATTTCCTTTTTTGAAAATCATACCTGGCATAATACCTATCTTACACTCACCTGCTGTAATAATCCCAGGGCAGTTTGGTCCGATTGTCTTCATACCACTTTTGGTAGCAAAAGCTTTTGCCATTTGCATATCACGAACAGGAGCTCCCTCTGTGATAATAACGGCAAGGTCTATACCAGCATCAGCTGCTTCCATTACGGCATCAGCCACAAATGCAGGAGGAACAAATATCATACTCACAGTAGCACCAGTAGAGGTTACAGCATCTGCTACTGTATTAAATACAGGTTTACCCAAATGTGTTTGACCACCTTTGTTTGGAGTCACACCACCTACTATTTGTGTACCATAATCCATACATTGTTCTGCGTGAAAACTACCCTCTTTACCTGTAAAACCTTGAACTATTACTTTTGTATCTTTGTTTACTAAAATGCTCATTTATTCTCCTTTTGCCGCTTTAACTGCTTTTGCTGCACCATCACCCAAATCATCACCTACAATAAGGTTGGCAATATTTGCATTTTTCAAAATCTCTGCAGCTTCAGGTGCATTTGTACCATCAAGTCTTACGATTACAGGTACATTTACATCTGTTATTTTTGTTGCTTCTATGATACCATTTGCTATTCTATCACATCTTACAATTCCACCGAAGATGTTTACAAATATAGCTTTTACTTTTGGATTTTTGAGGATTATCTCAAATCCTTTTGCAACTGTTTCAGCGTTTGCACTACCACCAACATCTAGGAAGTTAGCAGGTGTTCCACCCATATAGTTGATAGTATCCATAGTACCCATAGCAAGACCAGCACCATTTACCATACAACCGATTTCACCATCAAGTGCT
>DAOVZV010000351.1 GCA_030634925.1 Sulfurovum sp. | reverse complement strand
TTGTGAGCAAAATATTAGTATCTTCTTCTTTGTATATAAAATTATTTAGATTAGATATATCATATTTACCACTAATCAAAAAAGTATAAAGATTGGATATTGATTTCAATTTTCCCAAATCCAAGTTACCAAAGTTTTTGTCATATTCACTCATTTCTTTGAGTGTATTAGCTTCAAATAGTAGGGCTTTTTTGCTTTTGCCAAGTGTATTGTAGTTATTAAAAATAAATTCAACTACTTCATCTATATTTTCAAAAGCGTATTTCCATCCTTTTTTGGTTGCATTATAGAAGTTTCGTACCATTTCAGGATGTTTTTTTATGGTCTCTTTTGATGTAAACAATATATTAGCATAAGAGTCAAAGCCATAATCTTTTGGGTCAAATGTGATAATATCAAGACCTTGTTCTTGGGCTACAAATACTTCATTTGTAGCATACGCTGAAATCATATCTACCTCTTTTGAGATGAGTTTGGACAAATCAAATACTTTGGGATATGGTTGATACTTTATATGATTGGATTTGAGCATAGATAATATAGTTATCCCATCTATCTCGGCAAATAGAGACAAACTTTTATTATTCAAATCTTGTAGTGTCTTGATACCTGATGATTTCAACCCCAACAAGACAAAAGGAGAGTGCTGAAAAGTTGCCATCAATCCAACTATAGGTTTACCTTGTATAGCATTCAATACTATCGTAGTATCACTCACTCCAAAATGAGATTGATTATTTAATACCTCATCAGAAATATGAATCCCATCTTCATACTCTTTGAGTTCTAAATCAATACCCACATCTCTATAAAACCCCTTCTCTTTTGCTATCATAAATCCTGCAAACTCAAATTGAAACTTCCAATTTAACTGTAGAGATACTTTTTCCAATGTAGATGATTGGATAGAGTAAGTCATCAGCAGTAAGCTCAAAAATATTATTCTTAATTTCATTTTCCCTCTTTGATAGTTATCTTTAGCATAATAATAAAATTTATTATATCTAATTAGTAATCAGTTTTTCTGTTATGACTTCACTTCCTAATTTGATGAAGTCAATCATAAATCCATCTCATCCTTACTCAATTTCTCTACCAATCCTGCCATTATGATAGCTTGTGGTATGTTTACTTCTAGTATCTCTACTCTGATATGGTCAAATAACATTACGCTATCTCCTCTTAGATTTACTACTACACCTTTGATGTCTCCTAGAAGTATTGCTTTGGCAGACTCTCCTGCTTCTATGATTTTGGCTTCATATACTTCTCCGATATGTTCATCTGCCCATCTAGCAAATTTACGGTCTCGAAAGTCCCACTCTGCTTTGGTAGCTTCTCTCTCTAATTCACTCACTCTAGCACACAGTGGAGCTATATTTCGTAGTAGATAATCTGCTTCTTCTTTGTCGTCTTTGAGTTGGGTCTTGATTAGTCGATGTAATATTAGGTCTGCATATCGTCTGATAGGAGAGGTGAAATGGCTATAGTGGCTAAACCCTAGACCAAAGTGTCCTACATTATCAGGCTCATAAGAGGCACGGCGTAATGACTTGATGACCAAGGCATCTACTTCTGATGCTATATTCATCTTGTCGGCTTCTCTTTGGATAGCTCTGATTAGAGATGGACTATCTTCATAATCTGTTACATATAGACCGATTACCGAT
>DAOVZV010000278.1 GCA_030634925.1 Sulfurovum sp. | reverse complement strand
AGCTACCACTAGAGAGAGTAAAAGAGATTTACTTTACTACATTTGCTCGGACTATTGAGCAGGATTTGTAAAAACTAGTTAAAAATATATGCTATAATAGATAAATTATATAAAGGAAAAAATATGCAAACAATTACTATCAATGTGGAAGACAGTGTACTTGATAAAGTTATGTATCTTCTTCAAAATTTATCTAATATAGAAATAGTAGAGAATAAAAAGAGTAACACTCAAATAAAACTAGATGCTGTAAAAGGCATCTTAAATAATAGAATTTCAGACCCATTAGAATATCAAAATAGATTAAGAGGTTTTAAATATTTATGAAAAATAACAAAGAACTAAACAACCTACAAAACTACGAAAAAGAGGCTCTTCTAAATCAGCTCAAAGTTTCGTGGACTATAATGTACCCCAAAGTCAAGACCACTAAAAGCCAATTCCTTATTCCACCTTATGATGCTACATCTAGTAACAAATCACTATCTTTAAAGACTTGATTATTCTCTCCTTTGAAATAAATTTCATCAGGTGTAGCATAATCTAAAGATTGATGAAGTCTCTGTGTATTGTAAATATTGATATATTTTCCTATCCCAGTTCTAGCTTCTTTGATACTTGTATAACTCTGAGGATAAACATCTTCATATTTGAGCGACCTCCAAAATCGTTCAATCACAATATTATCCGTGGCTCGTCCTTTTCCATCCATAGAGATAGAAATATTATTGTCCACTAATATTTTAATATGCTCTCTTGCTGTGTATTGAGAACCTTGGTCTGTGTTAAATATCTCAGGTTTATCATACTTCTCTAATGCCTCTTTGAGTACAGATGTAGTCAGGGATACATCCATCATATTTGAGAGCTTCCACGAGAGTATTTTCTTGGTATTCCAGTCAATCACTGCAGCCAAATACACAAAGCCTTTATCCAATTTTATATAGGTAATATCTGTAGACCAAACTTGATTAGGTTTATCTATCACTACTTGATTTTTATCATTCTTAAACTGCTTCAATAGATACGGATATTTTTTATGCTCTTTATTGGCTATTGTAGTCTTAGGCTTCGGATACAGGGCTACTATCGCCATTTTCTTCATTGCCGATCCTACCCTCTTTCTGCCTATGACAAAGCCTAATCTTCCTAATAATTTATGTACTCTTCTATGTCCATAGTAGGGATACTTTGTATATATCTTATCTATCAAGTTAAGTATCTTCTGGTCTGTATCTGAGCTAAATGGTACGACTGCTTTGTAATAGTTTGAACTCTTTGAAACACTCAACAATCTTAGCTGTTTATTTTGTGATAATTCAAGCCCAGTTTCCAGTAGTTTTTTTCTACTTTTAGAGGATACCAAGCTTTTTAGCTTTCCCACGACAAAGTCTCTTTCTACTATCACTTCACCCAACTTCTTTGAGGTGGCATCTTTCTCTTTTGTAAGTGTCTCAATCTGCTCTTTGTACTCTTTTACCACTGCACTTTTGTCAAATGCCAAAGACATATTTGCCATATATTGATTCTTCCAACTTTTAACGCTCACTGGTAATACTTCATATTTACTGGCTATTTCATTTAGAGTCTTTTCTCCCTCTAATACTTCTAGCACTAATTTCGCTTTATAGTCTGCACTATATGTTTTTCTTTTTGTACTCATTTTATACCCCTTACTTTTTCATTTCTTATTTTAGCATTTTATTGCTATTTGGAATAAGAATTAATTTTTTATGGTGCTGTTTATGGGGTACATTATATTAGTCACCAACGAAATGACAAAAGCACCCAAGATTTACGAGCTAGTAGCACTACAATTGATGGACTGTAGCAACGGAGTACCAAGCTCTGCTATCACAATCAGACACGACGGAGACGAGATAACAGACGCAGGTATAGGAGAGGGTACAATAGATGCCGTATTCAAAACCATAGACAGAATATCAGGATATGAGGGACAACTATTAGACTACAAAGTCACATCAGTAAGCAAAGGCAAAGACGCACTAGCTAATGTCACAGTAAAAGTCTCATTTAACAACGAACCAGCCATAATAGGACACGGACTAAACATAGACACAATGTTAGCAAGTGCAAGAGCGTATGTAGGAGCATTAAACTCATATTTGAGTATGCAAGGCAGAATGAGAGAGAGAAGCGTGGATAGTTCTAAGAGTGTTTGATGTGGTTTTTCATTTTTATTTAACTATAAGAAGCAATCCCAAATATAATTTGGGATTGAGGAAACCTCTACTCTCTATAGTATAAGGATGATTTTCAGGTAATACCCTCTCCCTAATCTCCAGAGCCTTCTTCATAAAATCATAAGATTTTTGATAGTCTTGTGTATGATAATAAAAAGTCCCTAGATTATTATAGGATGTGGCTGTAGAAGGGTGATT
>DAOVZV010000018.1 GCA_030634925.1 Sulfurovum sp. | reverse complement strand
CCTTTGTATCCTGTGAAATCACACTCTTTGCATCCTGTGGCTTTGAAGTATATCTTGTCTTTGGGTACAGATATTTCTTGGGTGATTGTGGGTGATAATTGGGTGGATTGTTTGCAGTTTAGGCATAGTTTTCTAGTGAGTCTTTGTGCCAATACTCCCAAAAGAGTGGATGATATGAGGAAGTTTTCTATACCCATATCCATCAATCTACTTAGAGATGAGGTAGCATCGTTGGTGTGTAAAGTTGATAACAATAAGTGACCAGTCAGAGCCGAACGAAGAGCTATATCTGCTGTATCGCTATCTCGTATCTCTCCTACCATTATGATATCAGGGTCTTGTCTCAATATACTTCGCAGACCTGCTGCAAATGTGAGTCCTACTTTGGTATTGACTTGTATTTGAGAGATATTATCTGCGTTGTACTCTACTGGGTCTTCTACTGTGATGATGTTTTTATCAGGAGTAGATATATGTTGCAAACACGCGTGAAGAGTAGTAGATTTACCAGAACCAGTGGGACCTGTGACTAGTATCATACCGTGGGCGTGGTTTAGTAGCTTGTACAAATCTTTGGTTATATCTTCTGTGAAGCCTAGAGACTCTAGTGTGGGGATATGCTCAGTCTGTGCCAATATCCTCATTACAATTCTCTCACCGTGATAAGTTGGCAGAACTGATACCCTGACATCTATGCTTTTGCCTGATATTGCTAGTTGTGTTCGTCCATCTTGTGGGATTCTCTTTTCTGAAATATCTAGGTTTGATATGACTTTGATACGGTTGATGACTAGGTTTACTATACTCTTGTCTAGGTCTAGGTGCTTTTTCAATGCCCCATCCATACGCAGACGCACTTCGCCCTTTTTTTCTGATACTTCTATATGAATATCACTAGCTCCCTTTTGTAGGGCTTGAAAAAATAGAGAGTTTACTAGCTTGATGATAGGTGCTGACTCTTCACTAGACAATAAATCTTGTGAGTTACGGATAAACTCCAATAAATCAGATTCTACTTCTATTAGCTCATCTGATGTAGTACTCATATCTTCAAAATCAGAACCAGTTTGAAGCTCCAAAAATTTGTTTTTGAGTCTCTCAAAGCTATCATTGTCTGCTATATTGATAGGATAATCAATTGAGAGTTTAGAGAAGTAGTTGAGTCCATCTGCTAGACTATCTTCTGTGACGATACAGCTAGATATACCGTCTATCGTAGCAAAAAGCAGAGAGTGCTTTGTAGCTAGTTTGTGATTTATATCCTCTTCCCATAGAGGCTCTAAATCTACATCTACTAGATGAGGAAAATACATCAAAACTCCTCGCTTATGTTGTTGAACTCATCTGTAGTTCCATTGTAGCTAGTTGTAGCAGTAGTAGTTGGAGTTGAGTGTCTTATTCTATTACTAGCTTTCTTTGTAGATGAGGATATGCCAGTTCTCTTTTCTAGGTTTTTCTTGACGAGTTTATTATATCTAGCTTGTACTCTATCTAGTTCACCCAAAATATCTTTGAGCTTTTGTAAATCACTACTTTTTCGGACGATATATGGAGTGAGATATATTAGTACATTCTCTTCGCTATTTACATCAGACTTATTGGTAAATAGTATCTCTCCTAGTATAGGAATATCTCCTAAAAATGGTATCTTGGATACTCCCTCACCACCTGATTTTTTGATTAGACCACCTAGTATGATTGTCTCTCCATTGTTTACTATCGCATTGGTAGTGACTTTTCTCTTGGTTGTCGTAGGTCTATCTGCTGATGATGCCGACCCAGGCAAGACATCTTCTATCTGTACTTCTACTTCTAGTGTGACTTGATTGTTGCTAGATAGTCTAGGTTTGACTTTGAGGGTGATACCTATATCTTCTCTACTGTAATTGTTGAGTACATTTGACCCACCTGCTGCTGATTGTTGGGCTTGTGTCATTATAGATAGAGTTTGACCTACATATATGGATGCCTCTTTGTTGTTGGTACACAATATAGATGGCTCACTCAATATATGTGCAGCTCCATTTTGTTGGAGTAGGTCAAGACTTGCACCTACGGCAAATAGCTCATTGACATCAGATGAGAATGTAAACGGTCGGCTAGATGTAGTAATCGCATTACCATTGGCATCATAACTAGTAGAGTCTGTATTTAAAAAGCCCAATAGAGAAGGAGACAAAGACAAAGCAGATGCACCCATATTTGCACCAAAAGAGAATAGTCCACTAGATGTAATAGCTCCACCCTCTATACCATATTTGAGTCCTACTTGTTGGGCTAGATTGACATCTACTTCTATGATTTTGGCTTTTACATATACTTGTACTTTGGGAATATCTATCTTTCTGACTGTATCTCTAATATTTTTCATCTGTTCGGCTGTAGCTAGGATTATAAGGGCATTTCTCTCTATATCTGATACTACCATCGCTTTGCTTGGTGGTTTTGCACCTTTTTTTGGTTTTTTGATAGCTACGCTGTTCATTTGAGATATAAGCTTACTCATAATCTTCTCCATCTCTTCTACATTGGAGTTTTTGAGTCTTATTACATACATCTTTTGTTCTATGCTTTCACCCTCTGTATCTAGCTGTTTGATATATTTGGTCATAGTTTTGATATTGTCACTTTTACCTACCATAATGATAGAGTTGGTAGAAGCATCTTGGAATATATCTACCTTTTGGTTCTCTATAGTCTGTGGGAATATCTTTTTGGCTATGCTTTGGGCATTTGTAAATATCTCTTTGACTCCTGAGTTTTTGAGCTTATATACAACTGATTTCTTGTTTGTATCTGACTCTACTGCTTTGATGATTTTGGATACGGCTTTGAGTGTATCTGGTGTGGCTGTGATAGCCAATATATTGTTCTCTTTAAATGCTATTACTTTGCTACTTTTGTGCAGTAGAGGTTTTATCTTGGCACGAAGTACAGCAGAGTTGAGGTGTTTGAGTGGGAACATCACTGTAACCATAGTCTCACTATCTATGGCACTTCTCACATCCAATCCCTCTCCTGCTGCGTTGTTTGCTTTGACTACTTTATAATACTCGCCTTTATCAATAATAGTAAAGCCTTTATCACTCAATATACTATTAGCAAGTGAGAAAAGTGAGCTTTTTTTCACTTTTTGGTGTGCTATAAAGTTGATTTTGCCCTTTAGAGGGACATTTATCAATATATTTTTTTGTGTGATTTTGGATACCATTTCTATGAAATCTTTGACATCGGTGTTGCGTAAATTGAGAGGAATAAGCTCCTCATCTTCATTGGCATATAGACTCATAGATAGTATCACTAGACTCAATACAACTTTAATTAACTTCATACTCTAACTCCATTTCTTTATTATTTCTCTCTATAACCATCGTAAGATTGGTGATATTTGATATATTTTTATATATTCCAAATGCACTATCATAGCTATCTATCTTTTGACCATTTACAGTTTTTATCACATCACCTCTTTTGATACCTAGCTTGGCAAATGGTGAGCCTCGACGGATAAATGATATACCAAAACCTTTGAAGCCATCTTTGTCTTTTATCTCTTTGATACCTATATTTTTGTTGATTTCAGATAGATTGGTAGCGAAGTGTTCTATCAGTGATTTATCTATTATCTTGTGGTCTCCAGCATCTACTATATCACCAGTGGCTTTTGATTTTTTAGTACTTTTGGGTGGTGTTTTGGATGGAGTAAATCCCATACCTTTGCTATCTATTTTGGCTTTGCTTAGTTCAATTCTGTAGCTTTTGGCATTTTTGTCAAATATCGCATAATCTAATCCTACACTCATCAGCTCAAACCCTCGTATCTTTTCACCTTTTTGACCTGTGAGCTTGGATAGTACTTTTGTCCTACCTTTGGATGATACGGTTACTACGATTATATCTTCTGCTCCATATATTGCAAATAGTCTAATATCTTTGATATTTCCTTGTACTACTGGAGTATTTGTTTTTTTGATGACAGGAATAGGGGCTTTATTTGGTCCTAGCTTGATACGATAATATAGACTATTGCTACTTTTTTTGGCTATATACTCTACTCCACTACTAGGCAACCACATTATAGATATACCAAACCAAATTAGCTTGATGATAGTGGCTATGATGAGTACCATCCATACTATCTTTAGGATATATGGACTAAAAAGCTGTTTCATAATACCATCCATTCTCATCTTTTTTGAGTAGAGGCTTGAGCATAGCTACCTCTTTTGTCATATTCAAATCTAGGTGCAGTATCCTATCTTGTATATTGGCATAACCACCTGCCTCTCCTATAGAACTATTTATATCTATATCAAATATCACAGGTGATAATATAGAGTGAGATATATTTAGACTCTTTATACTTTGAGTCAATATAGCCCTTGCTTCTATACTATCTATATCTACTTTAGTCACAAAAAGCAGAGTAAATATATTTATCTCATCTATAAATGCTACATTCATACCTTTGAAATATACAGATATATTTTTGATATTTAGTGAAAATAGATTATCTTCTATTGTCTCTTCATTGAGTTTTATATCTCTTTGTGCTAGAGTCTCTTCTAGTTTGAAATACATATCCTTTTTGGGCATAAATATTATGATACCCAACCATACGACCAATATACCTATCAATATTTTTTTTACCATTTGCATTGGAACTCCACGCTATAAGATGATGCTGTTTTTTTGATATTTAGAGTCTTTATCTGTACTGGTATATTAGAAAGCTTTGTCAAGACTTTGTTTAATTCCCTTGCAGATAGTTCACTAAAAGAGGCTTTGAGTTTTTTGTTTTTTCTGCTCCATTTGACTTTTGACTTTGCTACTATCGTTTTGAGCTTTTTGATATTTTTGGTGGTTTTCTTGTCTGACCATAGCTTTTTGAGAGATATTACATTTTCTATTTGAGATAATGATTTTTGGGAATTTACAGCACCCTCTGCTTGTGAGTTGATTTGGCTATTTTTGTAGATATATCCACTTAGCATCAATATAAATGCAAATATTACTATTAGTTCATTTTGATATTTTTTTATATTCATAGACTACCCTCTATTATCACATCCGAGCTTCCCTTTATATCTCTGCTCTTCAATCCATTTTTGGATGCCAAATCTTTTACACTTTTGGATGCTTTTTTGTTCTTGCATATTAGTTTTGCTTCAAATGATGTCTCTTTCATATTCATATACTCCAAAGTCACACCTGTAAATATCATAGATGATAATGCTTTGATTACATCTCTTTTGGCTCGTTGGTCTTTGTCTATGGTAGTATATTTCTCTATGATACTATCTCTGCTGTAGCTACTTGCTAATGATGGATTGGACTCTAATAACTCATCTAATCTCTTTTTGGCATCATCTACTGTCGAGTATCTGCTACCCTCCACAAAATATATAATAGCAAAAATCATAAATATACTACTCAAAAATATACTATGTTTGGTACTCAAAAGTGACCCATATCCACTATCTATAGATACTCCACTCTTTGGAGTAAATCTATCATCAAATACCAAAGGCAAACGACTATCATCACCCAATGCACTAGATGGCACAACTACCATATCACCATTGATAGATACCAAAGCTTCCTTGTCTCCTAATGGTAGAGGCTTATCAAACAAATCTATCATCTGTTGAGCAAAATATAGCTTTGATATATTTTCTATAAAGAACCCTTTTGACTTCAAAAACTCTATAATCATCTTCAAGTCATAAGCCAAAAGCATCCAGCTATCATCTTCTTTCCATACCAAATAGCTATATTCTCTACCATTTTCCAAGAGTCCATCAAATATAGCAGGAGCTATCTTTTTGACTTGATAAGCGTACTTGATTGGTAGGTTCTCTCTTTTGATAGTATAAAACTGTGGTGTTAGCATCACACTTATAGTACCATCTAGGCTTACACTACTCATTGAGCTGTGTGCCAAAATCAACTTTTTATTTTTTGCCATAAAATTCAAAATATTTCGCCTCTCCTTCTATATATTCAAAACTAAATCTATAATAATCTCCATCAAAAGAGTAATTAACACTACACTTAGCTGTATCTGGATTATCTGATATTATATTTTTTCTACTATTATAATCTCCACCATTATCACTTATCATAGACGATAGTGGTGGTCTGTCTAATTCTATACTATTTTTCCATTCCAATATAGAAGACAACTCTATATCAAACAAAAATGATATAAGCTCTGCTGAACTATACTCTGTGGTGATATTTTCACTTTTGGGAGTGAAGCTAAAATACTTCTCCCATGGAACAAGACCTATATCTTTGTCATCTTCTTCAAATTGATAAGCAGTCACAATATCCGAAAACTCTCTATAAGACTTGATACCACCTTTGCGACCTAATCTTTCTCTAAAGTCTCTATCTGTGGAGTATTGACTATTAATCACCTCAAGCAACATCTCTTGAAGTCTCGATGCGTCTGATATTTTGTAGTTTCCTGCAATATGTTCAAATACCTCTATAGACAAATCATAAAGATGACTATTTTTATCATCACCATCTAGTGCCAACCAATTGATATTTATACCCTCATTTGTAGGTTTACAATCGAGTATGACACCAAATTTATCCTCTTCACTAACTATAGGCAGAGAGGTTTTAAAAAGTGTATTAAATAGCATCTTTTTATCTTTGAATTTGTTAAATATATCTGTGATATTGGTATAATATATATCTGCTTGTATCAACGCCTTTGTATCACTTACATCTTCTTGAACCTCTTCAAAATAACCCAATAAAATGGTAGTCAAGACGATAACAACAGACAAAACAGATAGCGTTATCATAAGCACAAAGCCACTCTTACGCCTCACTTGGCTATTTATATAATTTATTTCATCCATCTAAAAGCTCGATTAAAGTAAAATTTGTTTTCAAAAAAAAATATTATACCCAAAAAAAGCAAAGGATTTATAATGAAAGCACAAAAAACTCTAAGAGCAGGTTTTTCTCTTATCGAGCTATTGATAGTTATCGTGATACTAGGAGGTCTAGTAGCAGTAGTAGCACCAGGGTTGATGAATGCAGCAGAACAAGCCAAAAGAGATACCGTATGTCTAAAGATGAATGACCTCAAAAAGAGACTAGATATGTTTAAACTAGACAACGGTAATTACCCAGATACAGAAGAGGGATTTGAAGCACTTCTTAGCAATCCTGATAGTGATAAATATCCAAACTATAGAGCCAAACCATATCTCAAAAAGATGCCAAAAGATGAGTGGAGAACTCCTTTTGTATATATCCAAAAATCTGATGATTTCGAGCTAATATCTTTTGCTAGTGATAGAAAAGATGGTGGAGAAAATAACAATAAAGATATACTATTTAGTGGCTGTAATAAATAGTGTTTATGAGGAGAGGATTTACACTAATAGAACTCCTCATAGTAATCCTCATTATGTCTATGATATACTTTTTGGGTTTTGAGGGTGTAGAGATAGGCAAAGCAAAACCAAAACCACTAACTCCACTAAACCTCAAAGAAAATATTATATCATCAGAACTATTTGGTGGTCAAGTTACTCTATTATGTATCAATAAATGTACCAAATGCTATATGAGACGGAATATATCAAGCCCCTTTGAAGAGTACAAAAGTGCTATAAATCTCATAGATATAAAAGCATATACGATAGATGACAAGGATAGTCTTGTATCTATAGAATATGGACGATACCAAGACCAGAAGATATGTCTAAAGATGGATTTTTACAACAACGGAAGTTCTACTCAAATCATACTTCAAAATGACAAAGGAAGCTATTTTTTACCTGCATTATTTGGTGAGCCAAAAGAGTTTGAATCTCCTGAAGATGCCAAAGATTATTGGCTAAGAAATAGCAATATATTATCAGATAATGGAGCATTCTATTGAGAAGAGACGCATTTACAATCATAGAAGTACTAATATCAGTAATAATCCTATCTATATCTATACTTCTAGTAGTAAAGATACACTCTGATAACCACGAACAGATAATATATATATCAGAACGAAACAAGCTATCTCTCCAAGATTCTCTATTTACCTCTCCTGATATTCTAAGCTACCACATGGATAATAGAAGCGTATATGATATCATAGGAAAATCTATCAAAATCAAAGAGACAGAGAGTCGTGAAATACTCAAAGATATAACAAGAGAGATATATCTACCAGATATGATAGAGATACTACCAGCACAAGACCAACAAGGTCCTACAGCAATTGTAAATCCAGTAATGATAAAAGATAAATACTCATCTATATATTACCACTTCAAGATACAATCTTTTTGATTACTTAGGATTTGTAGGGTGGATTTATCCACCATTTATGATAAGTATTGGTGGATAAATCCACCCTACGCGTTGATTACTTACCTTTAATCTTCATCTGTTCTAACTCCCAGTACTCCATATCAAAGCTATCTGCTATACTGATACTCTCATAACCTCCTAGCTTGTCTGCTTTGAGTACGGCTATCATAGTATGAGTGATGATGTCATCTAGTATATTAGTCTCTTTCTCATTTTTGCCAAATAGGACTACTCCTACATCTTTGACTATGGCATAGTTTGGTGTAGAATTTAGAGATATTTCATCTGTTGCATATCTCTCAAAATAGTCTTGATAGTCTCTTTTGTAATTATCCAATGCCTTTGATATATCTTCATCTTCTATGATGAGAGGTATTCTCTTTGTCCTGATGATATGTTCGGGTGTCAATACTCCTCTTGATGCAAAGTCACCTAGATTTGGTTGAGAAGAGTAGTATCTTGCCAAATCAGATGTATTTAGCTTGATAGTGACATCATATCCTTTTGATAGAGATATTATATCTTTTAGCTTGTCTGTATTATACTCTTTTGGTGAGTTAGACGGTATATCTAGTGAGGCATTTTCTGCTAAAAACTCTTCTGCCATAGTCACAGCATTTATCATCTTGGTATAAGCCTCTTTGGCATCATCATCAAATGTAAATATGCCGTGATTATGAAGTATAATACCCTTGCACTCTTTCCAGTCCAAATCCCTGCTCATCTCATAAATCTTTTGAGCCAATATAAACCCTGGCATAATATAATCTACTATCAAAAAGCCATCAAAAATCTTCTCTATATTCTCTTTGCCATTTTTGGAGTTAGATATAGTTACTACAGCGTCTGCGTGAGTATGTTCTACGACTTTAAATGGAATAAGTGCATGTAATATAGCCTCTACTGATGGATTGGGTGCTTTTGGGTCAATCATCGCTGATTTTTGTCCTGATACCATATTGCTATCAGATAGATGAGGTAGCTTCGCCATATCAAGCAGAGTATTCATCTGAACAGGAGCGAAACCCTCTGCACGGATAGATACCAAATCCCATCCACTACCCTTGACAAATAGTATATCTTCTCCATCTACTACACTCTTGATAGAT
>DAOVZV010000277.1 GCA_030634925.1 Sulfurovum sp. | reverse complement strand
TATACAATCTCTCCATCTATTGTCTCTTTTGCAGAGTCTATATCTGATTGTAATAATCCCTCTACATCTTTGGTATCTTTGATGATAAGCTCATAAGCATTGGTAGCATCTAGTAGGTTTTGAGAGAAGTTGTTTGATAATCCACTAAGAGACAAAGAAATCTCTTCCAATCTCTTCTTGCTACTCTCATCCAATCTAGCCCCTGATAGTACGAAGTCTCTAATCTCGTTTGATACAACTCTTTGTTGCTCATCGGTAGATGGAACTATCTCCTCTATCTTGTGAAAAAGAGCCTCATTTTGTGCTATCTCTGACCCAAACTTAGACAATAGAGGCAGAGACTCCTCATAAGCTTTCTGTGTATCTGTAGAGTTCATCACAGAGTTTAGATTAGATAAAGGAGTAAAAAACAAATCCAGTTCTTCATCTAAATCTTGCAAAGGCTTTAAAATTTTATCATAACTAACATCACTACTATTAGTGATACCATCTATCACCTCTCTTTGACTATTGAGCATATTTTCTAACTCTTGTGGAAACTCTTTTAAATTATCTATCTTAAATTGTGCAAACATGATCTATCCATTTTTGTTTATTTTAGCATAGGAGTATTAATATCCAATCTAAAACTCCTAAAAATAAGACCAATCACCACTATCTCTATAAACACAAGCAAAAAATGAAGATAATATACCTGCTGTTGAGGTGAGGTGATATGATAATATTCAAATATCATATAAATCCCATACGCCAATCCCATACCCAATAGATAACCAAACTGTTTGGCACTATCTAGCTGTGATAGTAGAGTATCACTAGCTAGAAGCAAGGTCTCTGCACGAATGAGATATGAACCAAATACAAATGTAATCTGATAACCAATATACATTATAAAAGCACTCTCATAGTTATAAGAGTAAATCAAAAAATATAACATAGCCAAAAGTAAAATCACCTCTACCATCAGAGATATACGAAAAAACCAATAAGCATTGAGTATCTTATGGTAGAGTTTGGCAACTGCTAACATACCAAAAGCCAAAACCACTCCACCCATAGAGTATATAGATGGATTGAGTGGAGAATATAAAGTAAAAATAGCCCCAACACTAAGTCCTAGAAACAGAGAGTTAAAGAACTTATAACGGATAAACCAACTAGGGACTATATGAAGCATTAGAAGCTATACTTTATATGAGCGTAAACACTTCTACCCTCTTGTGCATATCCATACACAGAGGCGTAATCTTTGTCAAATATATTTTTGGCATTTATAGTAAGTTTGGTATCTTTATAGATTTCCATATCAAAGTTTAAATTCCATAGTGTGTAGTTACCTATAGAGACAGCAGATGTAGCAAATGTCACAGGGTCAAAAAAGCTATCGGCTCTATCTCCAATATATTGAGCATCTATTCCAAAGTGTAGATTAGATTCTGTGTAGTATTCTAGTGAAGCGTTTAGGGTGTCTTTGGTTCGTCTAACGAGGTCTGTATCGGTATCATCTTTATAATCTATGAGTCGTGTATAGTTAGCAGATAGCAGTAGTCCATCTGTGATAGATATTTGAGATGATAGTTCTATACCTGAATAGTGTTCATCTGATGAGGCATTTATATATGTAAATGTACTATTATCAAAGATAATCGCATCCTCTACAGCATTGTCAAAATAGCTAATAGATAGTAGCTTTTTATATGCCACAGATATATCAAACCCTTTGGTATAAGCAGGTATTAGAGTAGTTGTAGGTAGAGTATTTCCTACTTGAAAAGTGCTTGGTGCATCATACGAAGTGTAGTAGTTAGCAGATGTTACAAATCCATCTAGGAAGCTATGATTATGTTTGAGACCTATTTTGTATGTTGTTTTGTCTTCAAAATTATCAAAGCTATCATATCTTAGGTTTGTCTCTAGTAGAGTTGAGTTTTTGATATGGTATAGATTGGATACAAATATAGCTTTGTTTATATATCCATTATCTGCTTGTGAATTAAAAAATGGTGAGGTATATTTATTGTCTCCATCTATCTCTTTGTATTCTAATCCCAAAATAACTCTATTGGTATCATAAATTAGACTATTTATTAGTGAATACTCTTGTATCTTGCTATTAAAGTCACTTATTCCAAAAGGAGTTGATGCTTTTCTGATATACTCTCCACTAGAAGCATTGAGTACAGCACTATAGTTATCTATACTAAATATATAATTAAGAGCTATATTAGTCTGCTTATTGTCTATATTACTAAGAGTATCTGTAGGCAAAGTAGTGTCATAATCTATATTGCTTTGAAGTTGATTATAAGAGAGTTTAATCTTATTATTACTATCAAAATCATATCCTACTTTGAGATTGATATTTTTATTCTCATAACCATCACTTTCACTATCATTTGGAATTAAAGCAG
>DAOVZV010000216.1 GCA_030634925.1 Sulfurovum sp. | reverse complement strand
CCAATATCTCTTTGCCTCTTTCTATAGCTTTACTCTCTTCCCATCTTACTTTTTGGATATTGTCTCTTTTTTCTTCTCCTTGTTCATCTATCTTTTTGAGTAGCCTAAATAGTGCTATTTGTCTATTTCTGTGTTGGCTTCTCTCATCATAGCTTATCGCTTCTAATCCTAGTGGTGGATATACTGCTCTTACTCCACTGTTGGTGGTGTTTACATGTTGTCCACCTTTTTTTGGACTTTTCATTGTTTGGTATATGATTTGTTCTTTTTTTATACTTGTTTCTCTATCTTCTTTGTGACATACTAGTCCAAAATACCAATTTTTGCGTTTATGGTTTGGACGAAAAAGGCTTTGAGCTTTCCAAAGATGAGTACCCTCTATATCCAAAAATCTCTTATCTTCACTACTCAAAAGTATAGACTTAATACACTTCTTACATCTGCCATACTCTATATGAATAGTCTCAAAATCATATCTCTCTTCTATCCATTTATAAAAGTGCCACAACGCTCTACAAACCTCATCTACACCATCACCACTGCTTATATTTATAAACATCTAGTCTCCCTTATATGTAAGGATAGGACGAAAAGAGGCTATGATAGTTACCAAATCTGCTTTGACTAAATCATCTATAACTATATCTATATTTTTGTACGCTTGTGGAGCTTCTTCATATAGAAGTTTGCTATCTCTACATATCACTCGTGAGCCTATTTTGGTGCGTTTTAACTCCTCTTTGGTGTAGTGGTTGCGTAATTTTGCTTCTGCTGAACTTCTCTCCCACTTCCTACCTGCTCCATGAGCTAGAGAGGCATTGGATATAGTCATGTCATCTTTGGGCATCACCAAATAGCTAAGTGTCCCTCTACTTCCTGCGATAATCACAGCACCTTTGTCCATAGGTGTAGCACCTTTTCTATGTAGCCACCCATCATCAGTTTGTGTTATAGAGTTGTGAGCTGTATCACTTACTTGATTTAAGTTGCTATCTATCTTGATAGCTTTTATAATTTTTTGTGCTATCTGCCTACGACTCTGTGAGGCATAGTCCAATGCCTTGTTATGTGATGCTAAATAATCTCTAGCCTCACCTACAGATAATCCCTCTTTTGGATTGTAAGACCCTGCCACTCTATCAAATACAATCTGTCCAAAAGCCCTAGAACCACTATGTACCAAGACAAAAAGAGAGTTTTTATCTACTCCCAAAGAGTCAAAAAGCCTCTCATCTCTTACCTCATTTACTAGATGAAGCTCTGCGAAGTGATTTCCTTTGCCAATGCTTCCTAGATTGTATCCCAATGATGGCATATCTATCTCTATATCATCAAGACTATCAAGCTTATCAAGATACTTGGCAAATCTCTCTATTTTGATTTTTTTGCTCTTGATAGCCACATTAAATAGGCTCATTCCACAACCAATATCACCACCTATTAGATGAGGATAAATCCTATCTTTTGTAATCACAGCCATACCATTGGGTACGACTCCTACACTAAGGTCGGGTAATCCAACTACTCGTTGGACTCCTTTGAACTGTGTTATCTGTTTAAGTGTATCTACACTCCTGCTATCTATCCAGTTATCACTCGACGCGATAATCCTCAAATCTCCCATTGTATCTCCATAATTTCTTACCGTTTTTCTCTATTTGCTTGTTTTTGTCATTTTTTATTATCTTTGGTCTCATTTTGACTCCTTATTTTTGTTTGGAATATGATACAATAATTTTGCGTCGTATTTTGTCCGATGGAAAATTTAGGAGAAACAATGAGCCAAAAATCTAGCCTACATAGAACAATAGAGATACTCAAGCAACTAAATGATGGTAAAAAGTTATGTGTAAATAATATTGCTACATATTATGAAGTGAGTCATAGAACTATTCGTCGTAATTTTGAACTTCTCAAAGATATATTTGGTGATTTTATGAGTAAAGAAGGAGATTGTTATCAAGCTTACAACAAGCTACTACTAGAAGATGTACTATCTGCTACAGATTTGATGACCTTGGCAAACATAGTCAATCTATTTGGTATCACACAAAAAGAGAGTCTCATATCAGACAAGACCAAATGCCTAATAGAAAAATCAATGAGTGTCTATGATTTCAAATCTCGTCCATTTGAAAATATACAAAATCAAGCAGTAATCAAAAAGCTAGAAAATGCCATCAAATTCAACAAAGAGATAAAAATCAGCTATCAGACAAATAGAGATGTAACTTACGCAAATTTCCAACCATACAAGATACTCTTTTTAAATGAAAACTTCTACCTAGTAGGGATAAACTCCTCCAAATCTCAATTTGAATTTCGCCGTATCTCTCTAATCATAGAAGCCTCATTTATCAAAAAGACATTTCATACAGACAAAAGTATAATATCATTTATAGACTCCATACAAACACCATGGGCAAACTACAATAAAGAACAAATAACAGTACGCATCAAAGTATCCAAGAAAGTCCGTAGGTTTTTTATACTAAAAAAATATCTACCTAGCCAAAAAATAGTACACTACTTTGAAGATGGAGACATAGAAGTACAATACAAAGTAAGCAACCTATGGGAACTAGAATGGCTAATCATCAAATGGCTTCCAGATATTAACATCATATCACCACGAAACTTCAAGAAAATGATAGCAAAGACATTGAAGCAGAAATTAAATGCTTTGACTAAGAGATGAAGATTATTTCATCAAACTCAAACCATAAACTAATCTTATAATAGATATAATACCCCTATGAAAGAAAGTTTAAAAATATTTGCAGGTGATTTGAAGAACTCCTTTAAAGACCTCCTCCCTATTATTATCGTTGTTGCCTTGTTTCAAGGGCTTATCATCCGAGCTGTGCCTGATAATCTTGTATCTATAATCATAGGTCTTACTATCGTGGCTATCGGATTGGCTCTTTTTATTAGAGGACTTGAGCTTGGTATCTTTCCTATTGGAGAGGGGTTGGCTATAGATTTTGCGAAAAAGGGGTCGGTCTTTTGGCTACTTACTTTTGCATTTACTATAGGTTTCTCCACTACAGTAGCAGAACCAGCTCTTATTGCTAT
>DAOVZV010000286.1 GCA_030634925.1 Sulfurovum sp. | reverse complement strand
TAGAGAGCTTATGAACTGTACAGATGATAATCTTGTTATCTCTGCAAATACAGGTTGTCTGGAAGTATCAACGGCTGTATATCCATTTACATCTTGGGATACATCATGGATACATATCGGATTTGAAAACGCAGCGACTGCAGTTACTGGTGCAGAAGTTATGCACAAAGTAAGAAAGAAAAAAGGTACTCTTCCAGACAATGATGCTCCTGTAAAATTCGTAGCATTTGGTGGTGATGGTAGTACTTATGATATAGGTTTCCAATGGCTAAGTGGAGCTATGGAGAGAGGTCACGACTTTACATATATCTGTCTTGACAATGAAAACTATGCAAACACAGGTGGACAAAGAAGTTCAGCTACACCTATTGGAGCAACAACTTCAACAGCACAAGCAGGAACTCACTCATCTGGTAAGAAAGAGAAGAAAAAAGACATAGTAGCCATTATGGCAGCTCATGGTGCTCCTTATGTAGCACAATTAGCTCCAAACAAATGGAAGATTATGGCAAAAGGTTTCCAAAAAGCACTAGAGATTGATGGTCCTTGTTTTATCAATACCGTCTCTCCTTGTTGTACAGAGTGGAAATTTGAACCAAAAGATACTATAGGTATCACAGATTTGGCAACTGATAGTTTGATGTTCCCAATCTATGAAATCATAGAAGGACATGAATTAAACATTCTTTACAGACCAAAAAATATCCTATCTGTAGAAGATTATCTAGGAGCTCAAGGAAGATACAAGCATTTGTTTAAACCACAATATAAGCATGTAATCGACCAAATCCAAGGTGATATAAACAAATACTGGGATATGCTACAAAGAAGAGAAGAAGCTAGAATATAAAACTATCTCTCTTACTACTCCTACCTTTTGGTGGGAGTCATACACTCCAAACTTCATTCAAAACCAATCCAAAATCAACTATTATTCAAGGAATTTATTATGCCACTATTAGATAGTTTTACCGTCAATCATATCAAAATGACTGCCCCAGCAGTAAGAGTTGCCAAAAAGATGAGTACTCCGAGTGGAGATGATATTACTGTGTTTGATTTGCGTTTTGTCGCACCAAACAAAGATATACTCTCTTCAAAAGGTATCCATACACTAGAACACCTATTTGCAGGATTTATGAGAGACCACCTAAATAGCAAAAATGTAGAAATCATAGATATATCTCCTATGGGATGCCGAACAGGATTTTATATGTCACTTTTGGGTTCACCAAAAGCCAAAACTGTAGCCAAAGCATGGAAAGCATCTATGCAAGATGTACTATCTGTAAAGAGCAAAAAAGATATACCAGAACTCAATATATATCAGTGTGGAACATACAAAATGCACTCTTTGAAACAAGCCAAAGATATATCAAAAGAGGTATTAGACAAAGGTATATCCAAAATGAGTAACAAAAAACTAAAAATGAGTAAAAAAGAACTCAAAAAGGCAAATAGCTAATGCTTATACTTATACCAGTAGATAGTACAGACCCAATAGATGCCAAAATCACAACTCTAATCAATCTCAAACATTGGGCATTGATAGACTTTGATGAGGGAGAGGTCAAATCCACAAGGTTTTTTAGTGATAGAACTCAAACAGGTGAAAATTGGATTGATTTTGTCATACTAGAGAACAAATATGAGCCATATATGGATTTTATGAATGAGGGTATGATGATTTTGACAAGACGAGAAGAGGAGACCCTAGAGGAGATAATATCTGCATTTAGATTTAAAGAACTAGATGAAGTATAATCCCCAGTTAAGAGGTCAAAAAAAGCTCATACTATGTGAAGATGGTACAAATACACTATTCTCACAAGAGTTCAATGAGCCATATCACTCTACCAAAGATGGTGCATTATATGAGTCTTTGGAGAAGTATGTCAAGCCATCACTAGCTTTATCTCCATCCAAAGATACTCTATGTATATTGGATATATGTTTTGGACTAGGATATAATACATTTGCTACTATTTATCATATCAAACAACAAAATCTATCTACAAAAATACATATAATATCTCCAGAGTTTGACGAGCAGTTAGTACGAAGCCTTGATACTTTTGATTATCCCAAAGAGTTTGATAGTATCAGATATATCATCAAAGCAATTAGCCAAGACCTATATTATGAAGATAGTCAATTCAAAATAGAGATAATCATAGGTGACGCAAGAGAGACAATCCCAAATATAAAACACAAAATTGATATAATATATCAAGACGCAGTTAGTCCAACAAACAATCCTCTACTATGGACAGCAGAACACTTTAAAGATATTAGAGATATATCC
>DAOVZV010000137.1 GCA_030634925.1 Sulfurovum sp. | reverse complement strand
TAAATTAACAACTTTTGCCATCTTTAGAGATGATGGAAATGTAGCACTAGCAAAGATGATTATGGAAAAGACTGTACAGTCTATGTCCAAAGGTATGAGAGAACTATAATCTCTATCGTGTAATGAAGCTGAGGCTAAAGCCTCACTTCCAATGATAAATAAATCTAATCTTTTCCCAATACACCACTTATCTGTTTTGGCATATAGTATCTAAACTGTTTTGGATATATAAAGAAATCTATTTTCCCTTTTACATCTCTTATCTCACTCCAACAATCTATATCAAAATTTATAGCCAATATTGCTAATGTAGGCATTTTTGAGCAGTTTTCATCTACTAGTATATTTGCAAATTCTGATAGTTCAGGATTGTGACCTACTAGAAATATACTATCAAAATGGTCATCTTGTAAAGTAATTGTATCCATCAATATATTTGGTCTGCTTAGATATAGCTCTTGCATAAAATTGATTTTGCCTTTATACTCTATACTCTCTACTAGTTTATTGACTGTATTTTGAGCTCTTAATGCACAGCTAGATAGGACTAAATCAGGTTTTATTTTACGCAAAGATAGATAAGAACTTATAGTTTCTAAGTCTTTTTTCCCTCTAGGTTTCAATCCTCTCTCAAAGTCACTTATTTTGCTCTCACTCCAATCTGATTTGGCATGTCTTATTAGGTAAAGTGTTTTTATATCGTATCCTTTATTAAAGATTTAATTCATTGATATATTATATCCAAAGAATGTATTAATTTTATATTTAATTTTAAAATAATTGTATTAATAGGGCTTTTATTGTAAACTTCATACTTGATTAAATCAAATTTAGATAAATAAGAGAGTAAAAATGCCAATAAGAGCAAAAGATATGATAAAAGTATATGGGGCAAGAGAAAATAACCTCAAAAATATAGATATAAATATCCCCAAAAACAAGCTAGTAGTAATCACAGGAATATCTGGAAGTGGTAAATCTACTTTGGCATTTTCAACTCTATATGCAGAGGGACAGAGGAGATATATAGAGTCTTTATCATCTTATGCTAGACAATTTTTGGGTAGAGTTGGTAAACCAGAAGTCGATAAAATAGAGGGTTTAACTCCTGCTATTGCCATAGACCAAAAGACAACATCCAAAAACCCCCGTTCTACAGTGGGTACAATCACAGAGATATATGATTATTTGAGACTTCTTTTTGCTAGAGTAGGGGAGCAGTATTGCCATGAGTGCGATAAGCCAATATCATCTATGAGTGCTTCTGATATTATCAAAGAGGTACTTAAACTACCTAATGGAGCAAAATTGGTCATATCAGCACCTATAGTCAAAGAGAAAAAAGGCTCATTTGTTGATATGCTAGAGTCTTTGCGTCACAAGGGTTATATCCGTGCTATGATAGATGGTGTGATGGTGAGACTAGATGATGAGATAGAGTTATCAAAGACCAAAAAGCATACTATCAAGGTAATCATAGATAGAGTAGTAGTCAAAGAAGATAGCCGAGATAGGATAGGTCAAGATGTAGAAAAAGCCCTCAAAGAGAGCTTTGGAGAGATGGAGATAGAGGTTCTCAATTACAAAGATATGGATTTGGATAGAGGTCATTATCACTACTCTGAACATCTAGCTTGTTTTGATTGTAAGCTTAGTTTTGAGGAGTTAGAACCTGTAAGTTTCTCTTTTAATTCACCCAAAGGTGCTTGTCCTATATGTGATGGATTGGGTATTCGTTATGTTATAGACCTCAAAAAGGTGATAGACTCTGCTTTGTCTATAGACAAGGGAGCTGTCAAGATAATGTATGGCTTCAACAAAAGCTATTATTCCAAATTTCTGGAAGCTTTTTGTAAACAAAATGATATAGATACTACAGTTGCCTATGGTGATTTGGCATCTCATCAACAAAAGGCTATATTGTATGGAAATAGCCAAAGTATAGATTTCAAATGGAAAAATCATAACCTCCAAAGAGAGTGGATGGGTGTAGTTAAATTTGCTCATGATATGTTTAAAGAAGAGAAAGATTTATCTGAATATATGACCGCAAAAGAGAGTGATAAGTGTGATGGGCATAGGCGTAGACCTCGTTCACTTGCTGTAAAGATAGAGGGTAAAAATATAGCAGATATTATAGGTATGCCAATAGAACAATCTTATGCCTATTTCGCTGATGAAAATAGCTTTTCTCATCTAAGCAAACAGCAAAAAACTATCGCTTCATCTATACTCAAAGAGCTTTATGAGAGATTGTACTTCTTGTATGATGTGGGATTGGGATATATCACTTTGGGTAGAGATGCACGGAGTATATCAGGAGGAGAAGCACAGAGGATTAGGATAGCATCACAGATAGGTTCTGGACTTACTGGTGTGATGTATGTACTCGATGAACCAAGTATAGGACTACACGAGAGAGATACTATGAAGCTCATCCGTACTCTCAATTCTCTGCGTGACAAGGGCAATTCGGTTATAGTAGTAGAACACGACAAAGAGACTATATTATCAGCTGATTATATCATCGATATAGGTCCTGGGGCTGGTGAGTTTGGTGGAGAAGTGGTCTTTGCAGGAGATGCCAAAAAATTATCAAAGGCTCGTACTCTCACAGCTGATTATCTATATGGCAAAAAAGATATTTGTTACTCACATGATAATCTACAAAAAGAGTGGATAGAGATAGAAAATGTAACACTAAATAATATCAAAAAACTAGACTCAAAGATACCATTACAAAATCTAGTCTGTGTGACTGGAGTTAGTGGAAGTGGCAAAAGCTCACTGATACTACAGACTCTATTACCAGTAGCTAGAGAGCTACTCAATCATGCCAAAAAAGTAAACAAAGTAGATGGTGTAACTATCAGAGGATTGGATAAACTAGACAAAGTAATATACTTAGACCAAAGCCCAATAGGTAGAACTCCACGGTCTAATCCTGCTACATATACTGGTATGATGGATGAGATAAGAAAGCTATTTGCTCAGACCAAAGAGGCAGAGATAAGAGGATACAAAATAGGAAGATTTTCATTCAATGTCAAGGGTGGAAGATGTGAAAAATGCCAAGGAGATGGACAAATCAAGATAGAGATGCACTTCTTGCCTGATGTATTGGTCAAGTGTGATGGATGTGATGGCACGAGATACAATGTACAGACAAGAGAAGTATTGTATAAAGGCAAATCTGTATCTGATGTATTGTCTATGAGTGTATCACAAGCAGGTGAGTTTTTCAAGGCGATACCATCTCTTGCTATCAAACTAAAAACGCTTACAGCAGTGGGACTTGATTATATCACTCTAGGACAAAATGCAACTACTCTTTCAGGAGGAGAGGCACAGAGGATAAAACTAAGCAAAGAGCTTAGTCGCAAAGATACTGGTAAGACTCTATATATACTAGATGAACCTACTACAGGATTGCACTTTGCAGATGTAGATAGGCTAACTGGAGTGCTTCATCATCTAGTAGAGTTGGGTAACTCTGTTGTGGTGATAGAGCATAATCTGGATATGGTCAAAAATGCTGATTATATTATAGATATGGGACCAGATGGTGGAGACAAAGGTGGACTCATCATCGCCACAGGCTCACCAGAAGATATAGCCAAAAACTACAAAGAAACAGGCTCATACACAGGTGAATACCTAGCCAAAGAGATAGGAGAAAAGATATGAAGAGTATAACTATTATAGACACATTTGGGTTCTTTTTTCGCTCCTACTATGCCTTGCCACCATTGCGTAATTCTAGTGGATTTCCTACAGGTCTGCTCACAGGATTTGCCAATCTGATAGACTCTTTGCATAGAGACCACAATACAGATTATTTGGTATTTGCACTAGATGCCAAAGGTGATACATTTCGTAATGAGATATACACAGAATACAAAGCCAATAGAGACAAAGCCCCTGATGATTTGACCTCACAGCTACCCATAGCCATAGAGTGGATAGAACAGATGGGATTTGCCAATCTAAGTAGAGAGGGATTTGAAGCAGATGATGTCATAGCCACAGTGACCAAGTTCGCGAGACAAAACGGTATGAAAGTACGCATCGTATCCCATGACAAAGATTTATATCAGATGATAGAAGATGGCAAAGTAGAGATGTATGATGCTATCAAAAAAAGAGTTATAGATGAACAAGGGTGCATAGACAAATTTGGAGTACATCCCAAAGATTTTGTAGATTTTCAGGCGATAATAGGAGATAGTGCAGACAATATCAAAGGTGTCAAAGGCATAGGACAAAAGGGAGCTACTAAACTTATCAATGAATACCATACGCTAGAAGAGATATACGCAAATATAGCAAACTGTGGTACTCCTCGAACACAAAAGCTTCTGCTTGATAGTAAAGAGAGTGCATTTTTGTCCAGAGAGCTTGTGACTATGCGTCAGGATGTATTTGCAGATATAGATATAGATAGTTTCGTCTATGAAGAGAAAAATTATCTATCTTGTCTCATAGAAGAGTTCGAGATGTATGAGATGAAACAAGCTATCAAAAAAGCCAAGATAGGTATGGACGATGGAGAGTATGAAGAGCCATCAAATAGCATAAGCTTCAATCCCATTACGCTAGATACTATAAACGCACTAGATGAGGTGATAGATAGTATATCAG
>DAOVZV010000303.1 GCA_030634925.1 Sulfurovum sp. | reverse complement strand
TGGATTTTTTGCCTTTGGTTATATTATTGTGATTTACTACTATTCCATATTTATAATAATTATTTGATAGTTTCATATATTCAAAGCTTTTATAGTCTTTTTTGGTTGATTTGGTATTTATGATTTTATTGTAGTATTTGGATTTAGTATCATCTACGCAGTGGTCATTTCTGCCATATACTTCATAAGGATATTTGATATTCAAAGGTGCATAACCAAAGGCATTTTTGAGTTCAAATATCCCAGCTGGTGCTTTGCCATCTCCCTCTTTTTTGATTATTTTGCCAGTTGATGGTGTCTTGTGAAGTCCCCTACCCCATCCCAAACCATTTCTGCCAAGCTTGATATTTATCTGTTTTCCTATCTTTTTCCAATTTTTATTTATATATTGATACCTCTGTAATACTCCACTAGATGCAGACCAATTGGCACTAGAGACTACTATAAGCTGATTGCTTCTAGGTTTACTAGACGCACTTAATAATACAAACGAAAAACACAATACAAACAAAATCTTCATAGAAACTCCTTAATAGTTGTAATGATTATACGATATTTCTTCTTTGATTATCTAATCAATCACATAAGAGTCTGACATATTGATACTATGATATATGATAGTGCCATATTTTTTGTGATAGTATCTCAATAGTAGCTTTTGTTGAGTTGGCTCGATAGATGGACTAAACCATCCATTATTACTAATTACTATCATATTGGCTGGACTATTTTCATATAGCTTTTCACTTGTTGCCTCAAAACATATTGCATTTCTATATATATTGCCATCTACCTCATAATCTACTACTTCTCTACTTGCTTTGTAATCTACTGCTCCATTATAAAATACCTTGTTTATCCAATTACTTAGAAAATCAGGAAGTGGATTTGACTCTCCAAATGGTACAAGTACAACCTTATTGGCTATTGTCACTAGTCCTTTTTGGAATATATATGTAGAGTTGCGTGGAGTCTCGCCATCCCAGTATAATCCACCTGTGATTATGGTTATATTTCTTGACTTCTTTTTGAGTTGGTTCATAAGCTTTTGAGAGTAGTTTAGATATAGAGGAAAGACCGATTCAGGAAGTACGACTATACTCTTTTTGAGCTTTATGGCTCTATCTATCTGGACAAATAGTTCTTTGAACTGTTGATTGTGCATAGACTCATTCCATTTGTCTGATACTGTGGTATGAGTGGTGACTAGATGTATGCTATCATCTGCTTTTGGTGATGAGATATTAGGCTGATATGCTAGAAGTATTAGCCATAGATATGCTAAGTGTCTCTTGTATATACTGATACCTATAGCCACAAGAACTAATGCGAACTGCCACTTATAAATACCTATATAACTATCTACAAACATCAACTCTAGCTTGAACCAATCAAATCCAAATGGATGTATATAGCTCAATGATAAAAGTCCTAAAATCTTGAATATTAGAGAGTATTGCATAGATATTCTCTCTGATATAGTGGCAATAGACCATAATATTAGTCCATAACTAATAGATACAATAGTCATCTCAATAGGTATAGCCCATAGCATACCGTAATGCTGGAAACTTATAGCAATCCACCAAAACCAAAATAGACCGATAAATACTCCACTCCACCACCATACTTTGCGTCCCTCTTGCAAAAGTAGGTATAAAGTAGTAATAGCCAAAATAGTATTTATCCAACGATATGTCAAATCAAAATACTCTAAGTATATAAAAGCTGAACTCAAAAATGCTATTATAAAGCCTCTTGTTAGTACAAAGGTGCTAAAATATTGTCTAATTTTATTCACAAGGATTCCTATGGAAGCAACACAAGGCAGTGCATTTGGTCAATTTATACCCCTAATTATTTTATTCGCGATTTTTTATTTTTTGATTATCCGTCCTCAACAGAAACATCAAAAAGAGCATAAAGCAATGCTAGAGGATTTAAGCAAAGGTGATAATATCGTCACAACTGGTGGTCTAATGGCTGTAGTAGTAAAGCCTGAAGAGGATTTTATCAAAATAAAGCTAAATGATGACACTATTGTCAAACTAGATAGAGGTTTTATATCAAGAAAGGTTGAGTTACTTGAAAAATCTTAACTTTAGAGTTGTTCTTTTTGCTTTTGCACTC
>DAOVZV010000222.1 GCA_030634925.1 Sulfurovum sp. | reverse complement strand
GGTTCTGCGTATAGTGTATCTAGTGGTTTGATGACTTCTTGATAAAAATGTTGCATATTTTCCTCGCTATCTTCGTCTATCATTCCTAGTTTGAGATAGTGGGCTATGGTCTCTTTGTCATCTTGTTTGTCCTCTAATAGAGTTAGGTGGAGTCTATTGTAAGCGTCCAAAAATTCATCACTAATCTCCTTGATACAGCCAAAATCAATCAATCCCAATTGTCCATCTTCCATAAATATAAAGTTCCCAGGGTTTGGGTCTGCGTGTATCTTTTTGAGTATGTATAGTGAGTGAAAAAAGCTATCAAATATCAATTGAGCATAATCATTTTTCTCTTTTTGTGAGGGATTTGATGCTAGATATTTGTCCCAGTTTTGTCCATCTATCATGGATGTTGTGATGACGCTTCTCGTAGATAGATTGTGATAGACTTTTGGTATGACTATCTTTTTTATATTTAGATTTGCATGAAAAAAGTCACAGTTTTTGGCTTCTTTTTCATAGTCTATCTCCTCATATAGTCTGTCCGTTATCTCTGTGATGATATGCGATACATCTTTGCCTTTTGCAAATCGTTTGATAGAAAACTGGATAAGTGACATATCGGTCTCTATGCTCCTCTTTATTCCTGTGTATTGGACTTTTACAGCTAGAGGGGTATTGTCCAAAGATGCTCTATGTACTTGCCCTAGACTTGCCCCTGCAAAGGCATTCATCTCGAAAGTATCGAAAATGTCGCTTGGGTATCCTCCTAGTTGAGACTTGATTATCTTTCTTACAAGGGCTTTGTTGATAGGTGGTATAGAGTGAAATGATTGGCTGATTTTTTCTATATACGCAGGAGGCAAAAATGGCATACTTAGTGCTATCTGTTGGGCTATCTTGACCGATACTCCTTTGAGTTCTCCTAGAGAATCGAAGATAATATCTGCTATTTCTTTGTCGGTTTGTTCTTTGAGATACTCTTTTTTAGATGATGAGCCTAGTGAGCGTTTGACGAAGCTAGATGTCTGCTTGACTCCGATTTTGAGTAAGGTTTTGCCTACTACTGCACCTCTGGATAGTTTGCCAGTCGGGATAGAATTAGCCATTTAGCACCTCGCCTAGTGAGCGTTTGATTTTGTCAAATGTCTGCTTTTTGTTGGCAAATTTCTCTACAGAAGAGAGTAGATGAGTCTTGAAAAAGAACATACCCAAGCTAGAAGCCTTGTCCAAAATATCAGAGTGCAAAAGCGACTCCATCAATCCCAAAGAGTGGTCTATAAACTCCGTAGTATTCTCAAAAGACTCCGATTCATCTTTGACCCAATAGGCTACAACCATAATATAATAGTCCCAAAATAGTATAGGCAGATGCTCTTTAAACGGTGGAGGGTTTATCTCTTCTGCCTCTATGGCTATATCTATCATCTCCTCTACAGTCTCTATAAACACACCATTGGTCTCATAGAGTCGGCTCACTTTTAGTCCAGAAGAGTCAAACACCATATCGGCTATCTGAATGATAAACTCCCTATCTTCCAGATAAAGCTCAAGCTCCAATTCAATCAAAGTCTGCAACTGCTCCCGTAGAGTATAAGTATGCAAATCTTCTATCTGCTTCAACGCCTCCACACTCTCTTTGTGTTTTTGTTCTATATAAGCATAAAGCAACATCTGTTTTGATGGAAAATAGTTATAAATAGTAGGATTACTCACTCCAGCATTTTTTGCCATCTCTCTGAGAGAAGCGTTATCAAATCCCTTTTCTATAATAAGCTCTACAGCAGAAGCTAGTATCTTAGTCTTATTCTTCTCTTTGGCTGATTGTGTAATTTTCATATAAAATCCTTAATAATTTAACTAAGTATAATATATTATTGGAATAATGTCAAGTTTATTTATAGTTTTTAAATAAATTAGAAAAATAAACTTATATACTATTTTTATAAAATCTCTGAAATTACAAATAACAAAGGCAAAAATAACAGTGTACTGATAAGTATCAAAGAGGTTACTTCTTTGGGTTTACAGTGGTATAGTGAGGCTAGATTGATATTTGCTACAGCTAGAGGAGTCATCATCTCCATAAGTATAATCTCTTGAACCAATGGTGAAAGAGAAGTAAAACTCAAGATAAAAGCTGATGCCAAAGGAATAATAATAAACTTTTGGCTCATCACACCTATCAAAAGTTTTTTGGAAAGTTCAGTGATACGAATACCTTGGAGAAAAGTACCCAATAAAAATAGTTGTAAGACAATCCCTGCATACGCACCCATCTTGAAAAATTCTTGTACTTCTATAGAGATAGGAACATCATAAATATTAATACTAATAGCGATGATAGACGCTGGAATGATAGGGATTTTAAGTATATTTAGTAGAGAAGTCTTGATACTTGACGAACCTCTTGAATATATATAAACTCCAATGATATAGACCACAAAGACATTTGCAATATTGATAAGTGTAGTATAAATGACACTCTCTTGACCAAATAAAGCAATGCCTAACGGAATACCGATATTACCAGTATTACCTACAAATCCTGCAATAGAAAAGATAGCACGGTCTTTGCTATCTTTGAATAGTAGTTTACTCAAAAGTATTGTAGGAATAAGTAGAAGTAAGATAATCACAAGATAGACTAATGGTACAGAAATATGTGTACTCTCTAATGAAGCTGTACTAAATCCCCAAATCGTGACAAAAGGTTGTAAAAAATAGACAGACATTAGGGTAAGTGTTTTTTGTCTATCTCTTCTTTAAAGATACGCTTGGAGAGATAACCCAATAAAATAAAAACATAGACAAAAAGTAAGGAGAGTAGGGTATTTAACATAATGGATTATAACTAATTTCAGATGTATGACCCATTATTTATATATAAATAATCCTACTCCTCACCCAAAATATGGTGCAAAAACATAATCTGTGCAAATAGTGGTGCGAATATATTTACTATTGGGATGTAGTTGAATAGTGATGCTATCATTGCTAGTAG
>DAOVZV010000345.1 GCA_030634925.1 Sulfurovum sp. | reverse complement strand
TTTGAAATTGTGAAGAAATATCTCAGCAGACTATCTGAGAATCGTTTAATTTCCTCTGAGAATGGGCATTACATTACGACTGAGGAGGGCGTGAAATTTTTAGATACCTATCAGGAGTTCGGTATTCGTTTTCAAGCTATAGGAGACCTATCAGGATTTTCCAAATCTTTGCAAAAACGGATAATAGAGACGCAAGAGAAGACAAAAAATAATACAAATCTCATACAAGTATTGGCACTAAATTATGGAGGTAGAGGAGAGATAACAACTGCTGTAAACTCTCTAATATCTAGTGGCAAAAAGAGTATAAGTGAAGATGATATATCTCTAGCTTTACAGACTCCTTATAGTGATATAGATTTGCTCATTCGTACAAGTGGAGAACAGAGAATATCCAACTTTTTATTGTGGCAGATTAGCTATAGTGAGTTCTTTTTCACTCCTACTCTATGGCCCGACTTCAAAGCCAAAGAACTAGATGATATAATAGAAAATTACAAAAACCGTAACAGACGATTTGGAGGTCTATAATGCAAGAGATGATAATGAATGATGATATGTTTGTGCCTATTGGAGTCGTACTATTTATATTTGGTATTTTGATAGGCTCATTTCTCAATGTAGTGATATATCGCATACCCAAAAATGAGAGTATAGTATTCCCATCATCCAAGTGCCAAAGCTGTGGCAATAGCCTAAAGTGGTATCACAATATTCCTATATTTTCATGGGTATTTTTAGGTGGGAAATGTGCTTTTTGTAAAGACAAAATATCAGTTCAATACCCAGTAGTAGAGTTTGTCACTGGTCTGATATTTGTAGCTATTTATATGAAGCTAGGATTTGTATGGTATATGCCGTTTATTGCTCTATCTTTTACAGCTCTATTTTCGCTAGTGATGATATAATTCAAAAAAAAGAAAGTTCCAAATTGTGTGAAAATCGAGTCGCTAATATTGGCTCTAATTCAACCACAATTTATAGATGCTCTTATGTTTGCTATCGCTGCTGCTGGAGGATTGTATCTTGTAGGACTGCTATCATCAGTTATAGCCAAGAGAGAAGCTATGGGTGGTGCTGATGTGATAGTAGCAGGAACTATGGGTGCATTGCTGGGCTTTCCTCTATTTTTTATAGCTATATTCTTATCTGCTATATTGGCTATGATACCTGCTATGATATGGAAAGATAGAGGCGTACCTTTTGTACCATTTCTAGCACTTGCTACGCTTATCACATATCTATATGATACACAGGCTATAGAGATGATAACAAAGGTAATCTATGGTTAGCGTTAGATGATATATATCATCAAATTTCACAGAGTCATTTCTTACGATATTTGTACCATTTTTTATGATTATATCACTCGTATATCTAGTCAAAATATCTATCCTAACAGCCAAAATACAGATAAATTTTGGTGAGTTAATACTACTATATAGCTACTCTTTACCTGATATTGTCTTCTATACTCTACCCATATCATTTGTCACATCTCTAGCCAATGTACTGATACGATTATCACAAGACAATGAGCTAATAGCTCTATATGCACTAGGGTTGAAAGCTAAAAAGGTACTTAGAAGTCTTCTGATATTGGGGTTGTTATTTTCTATTTTACTTCTTGCTATATCTTTTTTGGCTATGCCTTTGAGTAAGCAGTTTTACAAAGCATTCAAAGAGGAAAAAGCCAATGATGC
>DAOVZV010000199.1 GCA_030634925.1 Sulfurovum sp. | reverse complement strand
CGTCTGCGTGAGTATGTTCTACGACTTTAAATGGAATAAGTGCATGTAATATAGCCTCTACTGATGGATTGGGTGCTTTGGGGTCAATCATTGCTGATTTTTGTCCTGATACCATATCGCTATCAGATAGATGAGGTAGCTTCGCCATATCAAGTAGAGTATTCATACGCACAGGAGCGAAACCCTCTGCACGGATGGATACCAAATCCCATCCACTACCCTTGACAAATAGTATATCTTCTCCATCTACTACACTCTTGATAGATGTATTCCCTCCACCATGAAGTACCAGTTCGTCACTTTGCCCTAGTAGGTTGGAAGTATATACTCGCATAGCCAAATCACTCTTACACTCTTTGGCAATATCATCATTCCATAGATTTCTCATTATTTCAATACTTCTAGTTCGTTACTATATTTAGACTCACAATATGGCTCATAAGAACTCTTGTATATCTTGTAGTGAGATGATGCTTTGTGACCATCTAGTGCCGTCTCATCTTCCCAAGTCTCTACAGCCATAAACTTTCTTTTCTCGTCTTCATATTGAAATATCTCATAAAAGATACAACCCTCTTCTACTTGTGATGGAGCTACCATAGCAGACAAAAGCTCTTTCATCTTCTCTTCACAACCCTCTTTGGCTATAAATGTTACTCTCTTTGTAATTGTCATAATTTATCCTTGATTTAATTTTATAAGGTATTATATCAAAAATTATATTTTATGGATAAGGACAAATATGATAAAAGTACTATTAACAACTATACTACTACACTCTATGATATACGCAGGAGATATAACCATAGCAGTATCAGCCAATGTAAGCTATGCCATAGACAAACTAAAAGCAGAATTTGCAAAGACAAACCCCCAAACGACCGTTCGTGTAGTACTAGGAAGCAGTGGCAAACTCACAGCACAGATAAAACACGGAGCATCTTATATGATATTTCTATCAGCCAATATGCTATACCCAAACAGACTATATACAGACAAAGTAGCCATCACCAAACCGATAATATACGCAAAAGGAGCATTAGCACTAATCACAACCAAAGATAGAGACTTAAGTAATATTGTTACTCTAATGCAAAGCAAAGATATAGACAAAATAGCAATAGCCAACCCAAAAACAGCACCCTACGGTATAGCCACCAAAGAAGCACTAGAAAACCTAAAAATATACAAAACCATCAAGCACAAACTAATATACGGAGAGTCAATATCCCAAACAGTATCCTACGCAATCACAGCCACAGACCTAGGCATCATAGCCAAATCATCACTACACAGTCCAAATATGAAAAGATTTGAAAAAGGCAAAAACTGGATTGACATAAACCCCAAACTATATACACCAATAAATCAAGGAATAGTACTACTCAAAAGTGCTAGAGACAATCAAGAAGCAAAAGCATTTTATGATTTTATGTTGAGTGATAGAGCTAGGGATGTTTTGGTTGGATTTGGGTATATATATAAGGATAAAAAGTAAGACTATGAGCCAAATCCTAGCCCAAGTCACAGATATAGAGTCATATAAGACTCTGCATATAGTCAAATTCCGTTGTGGTGATGAGATTTTGAGTATGACTAGTTTGGAATTGGGTGGTGATGTGTCTGTTGGTAGTCGAGTCAAACTGATAATCAAACCAACTCATATCGCTATAGCCAAAGAGTTTATAGGAGAGATAAGTCACTCTAATCAGATAAAATCTATCATCAAGTCTATCAATAATGGAAGACTACTAAGTGCTATCAAATTACAATTTCAAGATACTATATTGGAGTCTATTATCACACTCTCATCATCTCAAAAGATGAAGCTAAAAGTAGGAGATAATATTATAGCATTGATAAAAGCAAATGAAATATCTATAGGTGAAGTTTTGTAATGTTGGAAGTGTTGCAAAACCTTGATTTATCTCCATTTTGGCTCTCTTTCAAACTTGCTGGGATAACTACTATTATATTGTTTGTCATAAGTGTTCCTCTCGCATGGTATCTATCTCAAACTTCATCTAAATCCAAACCTTTTATTGAGGCTATTACTGCTTTGCCTATTGTTTTACCTCCGTCTGTATTGGGATTTTATATATTGGTAGTATTGTCTCCCAATTCTCCTGTGGGTGCATTTTTTGATGATGTTTTTGGTATCAAATTGGTATTTAATTTCACTTCTTTGGTAGTGGCTAGTTGTTTTTACTCTTTGCCATTTATGGTACAGCCATTGCAAAGTGGCTTTGAGTCTATCAACAAAAATATGCTAGAAGCATCATACATAGCAGGAAAAAGCCAACTCACGACTATATATAGGGTCGCTTTACCAAATATCAAACCATCAGTAATCACAGCCATTATCATCACATTTGCCCACACAGTAGGAGAGTTTGGAGTGGTACTAATGGTAGGAGGAAGTATCCCAAACGAGACAAAAGTAGCATCAGTAGCGATATATGAGATGGTAGAGATGATGGACTACTCATCGGCTCATATATATAGTGGTATTATGATTATTATGAGCTTTTTGGTACTTTTGAGTGTGTATATGTTCAATGGTAGGCAGAGTCGGAAGATAGGTGTGTAAAATAAAATGTGTTATAATACATAAAATATTATGTAAAAAGGTATAAATATGGTAGCTTATGCAAGAGATGAAATTATATCAGCAAGTGATATGGCAAGAGGTTTTTCGCGTATTTTAAATGATTTAATTAAACACTCAAAAGATAGATTTGCTATTTCTAAAAATAATAAAATAGAAGCTGTAATTTTGCCAATAGATGAGTATGAAAGAATGAAAGAAGCCTTAGATAATATAGAACAGATAGAACAGATAAGTAAAAATGACCCTGATTATCAAATTCTTTTAAAAGCAAGAGAAGAGAGAAAAAAACATCCAGAAAATTATGGTAGCCTAGATGATATAAATTGGTAATTATATGTATAAAATTATTCCTCATAAAAAAGTAATTAAATTTATTAATAAACGAACATTAAAAGATAAAAATAGAATTAAAAAGAAATTTTTGGAACTTACACAAAATCCTTATCCTCTAAATCATAATATAGATGCAAAGAAATTGCAAGGTAAAGATGGATTTAGATTGAGGATAGGAGATTATCGTTTTTTATATTATATTGAAGATGATGAACTTATTATCTATATGGAAGATGCTGATAATAGAGGTGATATTTATTAGATGAAAGTTTATCTATGCTAAAAATAAAAACAAAAAAACAACTCCACGGTTCAAATGGTCAGATGGACTTGGATATTGATATAGAGATAGCTGATGGTGATGTTGTGGCTTTGGCTGGGGAGAGTGGGTCTGGTAAGACTACTCTTTTGCGTATTTTGGCTGGTCTT
>DAOVZV010000144.1 GCA_030634925.1 Sulfurovum sp. | reverse complement strand
TCATCAATCAAAGCCCTCTTGGCAGTAGAATTGAGATACAAAGATGAGGTAAAAAATAGATTATTAGCCAGATATGTAGAGATATAATTGGCTAGATTTGCAAACATCTTGCCCTCAATCATCTCATACCTCAATATAGTACAATCAGCCAAAAACTCCATCACAACAACACTCATATCCTCATCACTATGATAGATATATGGGACTGCGTCAGGAGTAATACGAGCTATATGCTTCAATGCTCGTATCTCAAATGTCATTCTCTCACGACTAAGAGCGTAACTCTCTCCTGCACATCGCAGATATGGGACAGCTTGTTTGAGGATAAGAGCTTTTTGTGGGTTTTTGATACTTTTGACGATAAAGACAAAATTGAGATTACCATCACCTATCTCATCTACAGACAAATCACTATCTTCAAAATAATCTCTAATATTTGCTATACTCAAAAGATAAGGTACTATACTTTTTCTATCCAAAATCTGATAACTAGGTGTCATAATAATTTCCTCTGTTTATATGGGCTAAGATTATATCACGCATTGGGTTAAACTATAAGTTTGTAATATCCAAATATTATTTTTGGTTAAACAAACTTAGTTACAATGCAAAATATTAAATATAAAGGATAAATATGAAAAAAATATTGATAATGATGATAGCTTCGGCTTCTATGCTTCTCGCCGAGGCAAATACTACAACTCCTGTGACAACTACAGATACAGCAGTCAAAGCAGTGGTAGTCGATAAAGTAGTTTCAGTAGATACAACCCAGCTCAAAAAACCTTGTAAATGTAAGACAAAAGCTACAGTCACACCTCAAAGTACCAAATGTAAATGTACAGCAATGGGCAAAAAATGTAACTGTATTGGTGCATGTAAATGCAAAGGTATGAAAAATGCAAAAAGTATGAAGCATACAAAAGCTATGCAAAGAGGCAAAAATCTCAACAAGAACAAAAAAAGAGCAAAAAACTCATCTCTTCTACTCAAAAAAGGTCTAACACCACTTTTGAAAATAGTTATGAAGTCAATCAAAGACCCATTACTTGGATTGAGTGACAAACAAAAGAGTCAATTAATAGCTATAAAAACACTTATCCAACCAAAATCTATAGCTATCAAAGAAGAGATTAGAACTCTTAGTTATTCAATAGTTACAGCTGTAACAAGTGGTACAACAGTAGAAGCTATCAAGTCAGATATGGAAAGATTGGGTTCATTAAGAGTAGTTGCAACTCTATTGCGTATCAAATGTATCAACACTACAAAAGCAATATTGACAAAAGACCAATTAATATATCTGCTCAATAAAAGTACAAACAAAAAGAGTAAAAAGAAGAAGTGTAATGCTAAGAGATGTCATTCTAAGAAATAATAGCTTTAGCCAAATGCCAATGAATTAAGACGCGTAGGGTGGATTTATCCACCATTTATGATAAGTATTGGTGGATAAATCCACCCTACAAATTCTAATTTTTATAGGTTTTATTTATTCTCTAACCCTAAGAAGAGAAGATGTAATACTAAGAAATAGATGTGTTTATAGTTTTTCTGGAAGTGAGGCTTTAGCCTTGCCAAGGAGATAATAATATAGACATAACTATAGAATTGAATATTTTTAACATTTCAAAAATTAAAGGGAAGTTATAAGTGGTGGCGCCAGACGGAATCGAACCGCCGACACAAGGATTTTCAATCCTTTGCTCTACCAACTGAGCTATGGAGCCACTGTTTAAGTGGGAGAATTATAACTGCTTAAGCTTAAGATTAGTTTATGATTTTAAGTTTTTTACTAATCTTATAAAATTTTCTCCTCTATCTACATAAGATTTGAATTGGTCAAAACTCGCACCTGCTGGAGATAGTAGGGCTATATCATCTTTTTGGTACTCTCTATCTATCTGTGTGATAGCATTTTCTAGTGTTTGGGATATTTGGGATTTTATATTGTACTCTTTGGCTAGTTTATCTAATTTTTGGTGGTTTTTTCCTATGGTGTAGATTTGGATATTTAGAGTTTGCATTAGTTCAAATATAGGGGTCAAATCAGCTCCTTTGTCTTCTCCTCCTATGATTAGTCTGATGTATTGGTCTTTGTAGCCTTTTAGTGCTTGTATGGTTGCGTCTAGGTTGGTGGCTTTGGAGTCGTTTATCCATAGTCTATCTTTGTGGTCTCTTATCTCTTGTTGTCTGTGTGCATCTCTTTGGAAGCTGTTGATTTGTGCGTAATCTACCTCATCAAATAGTACCTTTGTGATGGCTAGTGAGAGCATTGCATCTTCTAGGAATGCCCCTTTGAACTCTACTTGTGAGCTATCTATATCGAAATACTCTGCCAAAAACTCAACACTATCATACTCTACTACAAAAGCAGATGTTTGAGGTAGGTTTAGACCTTTTGGTACTAATGCTAATTCCCCCTCTCTCATAGCCAGAAGTGGTTTTAGTTTGTCTGCTTCGTATCTAGCAGGAGTGGAGTGCCAATCTAGGTGGTCAGGAGTGATGGGTAATAGTAGATAGATATTTGGTGAGGCTATATTGGTGTGGTGAAGAGTAAATGAGCTACTCTCTAGTATCCATATAGGAGCTTTGTAGTCCAATAGTGCTAGTGGAGTACCGATATTTCCTCCATTAACTGCTCCTCTCTTGGCTAGTAGATGTGTGAGCATTTGGGTTGTGGTGGTTTTGCCATTTGTACCACTTATCCATATACTAAAAGGCATACTATCAGCGAAATAATCATATTCACTATGTAGGTTTTGGGCTTTGGCTATTAGTGGATGAGATGGTGGTAGGCTCGGAGTGGTGACTTCTATGCTATTTGGTGTGGGTTTAAATAGTGATGATGGGTGTATGGTATTTCCCTCTTTATCTATATATGTCTCTTTCGCATTATCATCATAAAATGTACAACCTCCACCCAAACTAGAAGCAATAGCTTTGGTAGTGAGACCATATCCAAAAAGTATAGGTTTTGTAGTGATATTCATTATCTAAACTTAAATGATATAAGTGCTAATATATTTGCAAGAAATGAAATCATCCAAAAACGGACTATGATTTTGTTTTCTGCCCACTTTTTGAGTTCAAAATGGTGATGAATGGGTGCCATTAGAAATATCCGTTTGCCCCTAAGCTTGAAGCTTCCTACTTGAAGTATAACCGATATGGTCTCTATGACAAATATAATACCTATAAGCATTAGTAATACTTCACTCTTGCCTAGTATGGCTAGATAAGCCAAAAATCCACCAATAGCCAAACTACCAGTATCGCCCATAAATACCTCAGCAGGGTAGCAGTTGTACCACAAGAAGCCCAACAATCCACCTGCGAGAGATGCTGCGATGATTGTCACCTCTCCTACCTCTTTGATATTAGGAATAAGTAGGTATTGGCTAAATATCGCGTGACCTGTGACATATACAATTAGTCCAAGGCTCACAAGTGCGATAACTGATGGTACAGTAGCTAGTCCATCAAGTCCATCGGTGAGGTTTACAGCATTTGTAGTAGCCAAAAATACAAATATCCAAAAGAATATGGCAAAATATCCCATATCAAAAAGAGGAGTCTTGACAAATGGAATATAAAACTCTGTAGGAAATCCTATAAATATCAATAGACCCACGACCAAAGATGATATAAGTATCTGTAGCCCCATCTTGCCTCGTGGAGATAGACCCTCTAGGTTGTCTCCTGCCATCACTTTGCCCAAATCATCTTTGAAGCCTACAAGTCCAAATCCTACTAGAGTGATGATAGCACCTATGATGTATGGATTGGAGAGATTTGTACTTATCACCGTGGCTATAAGTGTGGCTACTAGAAATATCGCTCCACCCATTGTAGGTGTATGCTGTTTACCCTCGTGGGCAGGTACATATTTGCTAATAGGTTGTTTGGCGTTTTTGGATATTGCCCATGCTAGATAACGAGGCATTACAAAGATTGTCAATGTAAAAGCGATAAAAAATCCAAATCCTGCACGGACGGATATATAACCAAAAAGGTTGATGTCTAGTAGTAGAGATAGTTCATATAGCATGGGCAACTTTCATTTTTATTTGGAATTAAAGTGTTAAGAAAGTTTATTTTACTATTATTTCAATAAAATATAAGAAAAGAAGATGATATGAATGGAAAAAAGACGATTTTAATTATCACAGATGGGATAGGATGTAAACCAGATAGTGTATGTAACGCATTCAAAGATGCTACCAAACCTACTTATGATATGCTATTTGAGACTGCTCCAAGGACACTTATATCTACTCATGGATTGAGTGTAGGACTACCAGAAGGTCAGATGGGCAATTCAGAAGTGGGACACATGGCTATTGGAGCAGGACGAATACTCTATCAAGATTTGGTAAAAGTATCCAAAGCCATAGAAGATAACAGCATAGAAGACAATCAAGCATTAAATAACACTCTAGCCAAAAGCGATAGAGTACATCTAATAGGACTTCTAAGCGATGGTGGAGTTCACTC
>DAOVZV010000333.1 GCA_030634925.1 Sulfurovum sp. | reverse complement strand
GATACTGATATTGTCTCATCTCCTACCTCTACTTCGTATATCTCATCTGGTGAGCTTTTGACATAGGTGATGGCTATTTTTGCTCCTAGTGCTTTGTCTTCGTCTGTGGCATCTGCACTTATTAGAGAGTATGGTCCTGCTATTGGTAATCTTATTCTTATGTATTTTGGACTATCTATTGTCTCTAGTCCTGCGTTGTCTTCTTGGTTTCTGCCTACTGCGAGTTTGGCTTTGTTTGGTAATCTAAATTGTCTTCCAAATTTGAGTATCTCTATATCTGATATATCAAACTCATCATCATAGACTACAAACTCTCTGATACGGTCAGAGTAGTGAGCTTCGGTGAGGAGGCATCCTCCTCCTGGACTCTCATAATCTTCCCATCCATACGATGATGCCAATGCTAATTGTCTCTCTCTGCTTCTACCTGATATATCAAATAGCAACTCTCTATCTACCCAACCCTCTATCTCAGGAGTAGTCTCTGCCATTAGTTTTGCTGATAGTGGTCTTAGTATTAATTTATCCTCTTTATCATCTGCTAGATTGGCTACTTGCTTCATCGCATCGTGGCGTTGGCTCATTGGGCGTTGTCCTATTACCTCTCCTGTAAATATAAAAGACGCTCCCATCTCTCTCATGATAGCTTTGCCAATAGTAAACATATAGCCGTGACAATCTATACATGGATTGAAGTTTTTGCCATATCCATATTTGGGGTCAAAAAGTACCTTTTGGATAAACTCTTCTCTGACATCTATGATGCGAAACTTAGCTCCAGCTATCAAGGCTCTCTTTTCTAGTATATCAGATACATCTTTTGTACCTCCAAAGCCTGTCTTGATATGTACAGCTGTGACATCTAAACCTTGGTCACACATCATCTTGATAGCAATCATACTATCCAATCCTCCACTAAAGAGTGAAATTGCTTTTATTTTATTGTCTTCCATTATGATATAAGTTTTCCTTTTTTGATGTGAGTAAGTATATCCATTTTTATCCAAACTAAAGATAAGATTTGAGTTGATATGGTATATTTGTAATCATATTTAATACAAAAAAACTACTTAATCAGCAAATATATAATAGCTATTTGATAATATTTTAGTATTATAATTATACAAAAAAGGATAAAGATGTATTTAGATGTTACAGCTGAGATGTTACTCTCAGAATTAGGATACAGTAAGACGCAGACAACCATTGGACAGATGCAGGAGATTATAGATAATACACGAGAGTTTGATAAGTTTGCTAAACATATTATCTCTCTCAATACAGAACTCAAGCACATGAAAGCATATATCGCTATCTCCAACTCACTAAACTACCTCAAAATCAAATGTGATGATAATGACGCTCCAGAGATACTAGCAGAGTTTCATGAAAATATAGCTCACTGGAGCAACAAGTATCATATAGAGATACAAAAAGTTAAGAAAAAAGAGGTCTATTATATCATAGGATATAATAAATAGATTTTTATTCTAATATTAGTTGCCACAAAGTTGTGGAGGCTGATATTCTTGTGAGGATACTACTACCTACAGATTATCAAAAGATATTCTATTCATTCCACCAAAAGACTCTTTATCATCTTTTTCAAATGTATTTTGATTATCCAAAGGAAACAATATATTATCAATTTTAGTTTGTAATTCCAAATGAGACTTATTTTCAGAAAGTTTTTTTAAAAAAACTAAATCATTTTTATAAGTTTCAAATAAATATTCTCTTGTTTTATAACTTAATGAATAATTCCTAGCTAATCTTGTAATCATACAAGTATCATCTTCAAAT
>DAOVZV010000365.1 GCA_030634925.1 Sulfurovum sp. | reverse complement strand
TGGGAGTTTTGTTCCTGCAAAAACTGCTTCTTCTGGCCATGATAAAGAGTTGGTTAATTTGGAATCCCATGCAAGTCCTACATAGACTTTGGCATCTAATCCTACTCCTGCTTCTAGTGCCGAAAACTCTATAGAACTATCAACCGTAGTAGCAATATTTTTTGTAATATTTGCATTTATCTCACCTTTTAGTCCTGCTGTAGCATATATATATGGTTCTAATACAAAGTGAGAAGCTATAGCTTCATACAAGCTCAACTCCAAAGAAGGAATAATTCGTACAGTTCCTGTAACCTTTGCTTCTCCTTTCCCTCCTGCATTTATCTCATAAGTAAATGATTTACTTTTAGTAACTTCCCATTTTTCAGTAGTTGGATTATAGTTTACCTCTATATCCATAGTTAAATCAGAATTTATATCTATAGTAGCTTCTATCTCTCCCTCTGCTTCTATCTCTGCAACAGCCATTAGTCTTAATCGTCCTACAATTACAATAGGTACATACCCTGCTTGTATAATCTTTGTAAACTTTTTTGTATAAATTGGTTTTGGATTAAAAGTATGACTTTTACTACCATTGGCTTTAATAACAAATTTATCACCAAGTTTTAGTTTACTTTTGAGACTAGCCTTAGCTTTTTCTAATCCTTTGGTACTACTAAATTTACCATCAAAATAGATATTTGGAGAGAAATCAGCTGTAAATAGATTGGAAATAGATAGTCCATCTGTTTCAAACAAAATATTTTTTTCTCCATCAGTCAATCGTATAGGGTCATTTAGTAATGTATCTCCTGCTTGTATGCTAATATCATTAAGGTCAATTGTATCTTTCCAAAGTGTTGTCTCATATACAGTATCACATAAAATAGCAGGAGTTATTACTACATCTATATCAGCATTATACGGTTCTCCTGCATCATAGTCTATATTATTTTCATTTGGTGACCATTTTAGATATGGTATATTATTTTCAACACTCATATATGGATAATTACCACTATTTTTTACAGACGATGGTACGCTCATTGTGATACTTGCATCTATTTCACATACTTTTACAGGAATATTATTACATTCACTATCGTATCCAAAATTAGTAATTCCATCACTACCATCTTCATCATACCAAAAAGTTCCTCCATTAGATTCACAAATGCTTCTCTTTTTCTCTCTCTCCTCTATACTCTCATCAACACTACCATCAAATTCATAATTTTTTGTTTTGCCTAAACTAGTAATATCTATGGGATATTTAAGACTATCTCCTAATTCTACAGTAATCTGATTTGAAGCAATACTTCCTGAGAAATAATCCTCTTCTTGCTCTTCTTTATCTCCATCATAGACTATTTTATATTGAGGAGTAGAAGATTGAGCCAATTTATCTAAACGAGTTTGTGTACTATTAATCAAACGAGTTGATGACATTGTCAAACCAGATGTCCACTTTCTTGTTGTATCATAACTAAGTTTTGTATTTGAAGATGGTACTATCTTTGCCAATCTTTGATAAGTAGGTGTCTGTAAATTAGCTG
>DAOVZV010000113.1 GCA_030634925.1 Sulfurovum sp. | reverse complement strand
ATGATATTATCATCTTCTGCACCTGTAATATCATTGATAATACCAAATCCACTTTGAAGAGCATATTCTACTACACTAGGGACATAACTATCTATAGAAAATATCACCCTTTCATATAGTTTGTCTCTCTTGATGCTATCACATATTGGTATTATCCGTTTAAGTTCTTCATCTTTAGTTACCTCTTTGGCATTTGGTCTTGAAGATACAGCACCTATATCAATAATATCTGCTCCATCTTTTATCATATTTGTTATCTCTGATACGGCATCATCTCCTACAAATCTACTACCATCAAAAAAGCTATCATCATTGGCATTGATTATTCCCATAATTTGAGTAGGATAGGGGGTTGTTTTTAGTAGTTGTTTGAGTTGTTTCGCTACATCTTTGAGTCCAAATGGTTGGGCTAACTCTTTGCGAGAAAGTATCTCTATATGTTTGCGTGTGCCTATCAATATACAGTCATATAGAGGTTTTTGACACACTATCACACCACTAGGTACAGCTAACTCTGCTCCTATGCTTAGTGCATCTTGTTTGAGTATATTGATAGCAGGAGTTTTGAGGTCTTTGATATAAAATGTCAAAAGCTCCATCTTTTTGGAGATAATCTCCACACCACCACTCTGTACACCCAAATCTTTGAGTGCTTGTTTTTTATCTTTTGTTTGAGCTAATCTATATATATTCACTTATTCTCTTTATAATACTCTAATTTGACTATCCAATATAATCCTAGTAGGATTTTCTAGCGTAAATACTTTTATACCTATTGGTTTGCGTAGTTTGATTTGATATGATAGACTAGAGTCATCATTATATAGTTCTCCTATCAGAGGTGTAATACTCTTTATGATAGTGTTGTTCGTATCAGGGTACTCAAATGATGCACTTCTAAATCCAGAAAATATAGCTTCTATACTTAGATTGTCATCACTAAGCTTGAATATATAGTGTCCTGTCGTATCAGATGGAGTATTTGCTAGAGGGTTGGTATATCCCTCCCAATAGTTGACATGAAATACCATTCTAGTATATTTATCATCTACTCCTATCTCTACTTTGGATAAATCTAGTCCATCTGTTATATCTCCACCCTCTATTGTCTGTTATGATGAGTATAGAGTAGAAGAGAGAAATAGAACCATCAATATAGACAAAAATACCTTTTGCCTAATATGATTAATCATAATGTTCAACTCTATTGAGTTGTAGTAGTAGTTTCCATATATAATCTTTGACCACATCACTAGGATAATAACCATTTTTGGACTTAAATACTTTGACAGCTTTGCCAGTATTTGCACCAAAGATACCATCTACTTTGATAAATAGCAACTCTTGTAAGAACTCCACACTCTTGCCTCGTGAGCCTATACGCAAATTTGGTAACTTATTCTCATCAAACACTCTGATATTTTCTAGTACTGGTCTGCTAAGTAGTTCCCACACTTGTTTGGTGACGATACCACTAGGATATAGATTGTGAATACTCTTGAATGCCTTGACTGCTTTGAGAGTCTTCTTACCATAATCTCCGTCTATGGCGATATTTAGTAGTTTTTGTAGTTTTTCTACTTCTATGCCTGTATCTTTGTAATTTAACTCTACAAATCCGTTTTCTCCAATCTCTACACCGACTGCTATACTACTATCTAGTCCCAAAGAGCCGTATTTGTCTAGCTTTAGAACTTTCTTATAATCAAAGACAGGACAGGCTTTTGCAGATACCTCTTTGTGTCCATGGAAGCTAATATTTTTGAAATAGCTATTGTTTATCTCTTTGCATAGTTTGCCTACAGCTTTATATTGGGCTTTGGTAAATTTCTCTTTTAGCAGTCCGTGTAGGCATATAGCTATTGTATTTTTATTGTTTCCTTTTTGGGCTGCTGGACTCTTCTCAATATCTCTACCTTTGCTTATCTTACCGTTTTTGTGGATAAAAAAGTGGTATCCTATATCACTAAAACCTCTATCTTTGTGCCATCTTCTTATAGTTGCTACATTGTCATGGGCTGGAACATCAGATGCACTACAGTGCAAAAAGACTCGTTCTACTCTTCGTTTTGGCTTCTTAAAAATTTTTGACATAGAGATTCCTTTTGTTTAGTTAGTAATCTATTATACTCCAATATATTTTAAGATAATATAAGAGAGATAGTAATAATTTAGATTAATAGAGATTTAAGGTAGCTTTAAGTATAATCTTCACCATTTATTACAACTTTAAAGGCTATATTTATGAGAGATTTGTTTACTTCATTTAAGGATAATTGTGGATTTGGACTTTTAGCTTCAATCGACAACAGACCTTCACACAAAAATTTGGAAGATGCTATTACTTCTTTATCTAGGATGATGCACAGAGGTGCTATCGCAGCTGATGGCAAGAGTGGTGACGGCTCTGGACTACTTCTCTCTACTCCCAAATCATTTTTCAAGCAAGAGGCACAGAAGAGTGGTATAGAACTCCCTGAACTATATGCTGTAGCTATGGTTTTTTCAAATAACGAAAGTGACTTTGGAGTAATCAAGAGAGTCTGTGAAAACAATGACTTATCTGTAATATATACAAGAGATGTACCTGTAGATGTAGAGGCTTTAGGTGAACAAGCATTGGCATCTTTGCCTATGATGAAACAGATATTTGTATCTGCTTCATCTGCTGTGGCATCAGAGAGATTTGATGCATTGGTCTATCTCTCAAGAAAAGAGATAGAGAGTAAACTCAAAAATGATGATACATTTTATATACCATCATTCTCATCTAGTGTAGTCTCTTACAAGGGACTTGTAATGCCTACGCATATCAAAGAGTTCTACAAAGATTTGGCAAATGAGGAGTTCAAAATCTCATTTTGTCTATTTCATCAAAGATTTTCTACCAATACATTACCTCAATGGAAACTAGCTCAACCGTTTAGAATGATAGCTCATAATGGAGAGATTAACTCTGTAACGGCAAATAGATTTAATGTTGCCAAAAATATAAGAAGTGTCAAGAGTGAAGTATTTAGTGCAGATGAGATAGATAGACTGATAGATGTAATCCAAGACGGTATGAGTGACTCTGCTAGTCTTGATAACTTCTTTGAGTTTTTACAAATCAATGGTATGGACTTCTTTAAGTCAGCTCGTTCTATGATACCAGCTCCATGGCACAATGCTCCTCACATGAACCCTGAACTAAAAGCATTTTATGAGTATGCAAGTACATGTTTTGAAGCGTGGGACGGACCAGCTGCTGTAAGTATGACTGATGGTAGATATATCGGTTGTGTAATAGATAGAAATGGACTAAGACCAGCTAAATATATCATCACTACAGACAACAGAATACTTATCTCTTCAGAGTATGGAGTGTTGAATATTCCTGATGAAGATATAGTTGAGCGAGGGAGACTTCAATCTGGTGAGATGATGGGGATTGACCTCAAATATGGTAAAGTCCTCAAATCAAATGATATAGATGATTATATCAAAGCCAAACAGCCATACTGTAATTGGCTAAATGACAAGATGACATATCTACAAGAATATACATCAGATGTTGTAGTGACAAATATGGCAGGGACAAAAACAGAGATGGAGTCTAAGCAGAGATTTTTTAACTATACTCTAGAAGTGATTAGAGAAGTTATCAAGCCTATGATACACGAGGGCAAAGAGACTACTGGTGCTATGGGTGATGATACTCCAATATCAGCATTCTCTAAAGAGCAGAGAAACTTCACAGACTTTTTCAAGCAAAAATTTGCACAAGTGACGAACCCTCCAATAGACCCTATTAGAGAAAAAATCGTTATGAGTCTAAATACAGGTTTTGGTGAAGTTCAAAATATATTAGATGATTCTCCTCAACACGCTAGAAGACTAAAAACAGTATCTCCTATTATGTCTGCTGAGAAGTTTCAACTACTCAAAGAGTTTGGTAATCCAACAGATGAGAAGTATCAAGAAGTCTATAAATACAGAACATACAGCACAGCATTTACAACAGATATAAAGAGCAGTATGGATATTCTAGTAGAGCAGATAATATCAGATGTCAAAAATGATAGTATCAGAACTGTTATACTCAATGACAAAGATATGAATGAGGATAAAAAAGCCTTGCCTATGCTTATGGTAGTAGGACGACTCAATCAACTTCTACTAGATAATGAGATTAGACATCTTGTAAGTATAGTAGCCGTTACTGGTGAGGTATTTGACCCTCATTCTGCTGCTTGTATGATTGGATTTGGTGCTACTTCTGTATTCCCTTATCTTCTCTACTATACGATAGAACATATCGTAAGAGCTGAAGATGAGAATGCAAATATGCCTGTAATACTCAAGAAGTCTCGTAGGGCTATTGGTGCAGGACTTATGAAGATTATGTCAAAAATGGGTATATCGACTGTATCAAGCTATAGAAACTCCAAACTATTTGATGTGATTGGACTTAGTGGTGATATAGTAGAAGATTGTTTCAAAGGAAGTATCGGACTACTCAAAGGATTGGGTTATGATGATATAGAAGCTCGTATGAATACAGCTCATGCTAGAGCATTTACAGATATATTTGACAATAGAGATAGCAAAAAACTACCTCTATACAAAGGTGGATTTTATAAATTCAAAAAAGGTGAAGAGTTCCATGACTTCTCCAAATCTACAATATCAGCAATTCAGAGGTCATCTATCAGTGGAAAAGCAGAAGATTATCAACTACTAAAAGACTTAGTAAACAAAAGAGACAAGAAATTTATCCGTGACTTCTTTGAACTCAAAAGTGATAAGAAGAGCATATCTATAGATGAGGTAGAGCCATTATCAGATATATTCAAGAGGTTCTCAACAGCTGCTATGAGTATGGGGTCTATATCACCAGAAGCTCATGAGACACTAGCCGTAGCTATGAATACAATAGGTGGTAAATCAAACTCAGGTGAGGGTGGAGAAGAGTCTAGCAGATATGGAACTCTAAAGAACTCATCTATCAAACAAGTAGCATCAGGACGATTTGGTGTGACTCCTGAATACTTGCGTTCAGCTACAGAGATACAAATCAAAGTAGCCCAAGGTGCAAAACCAGGAGAGGGTGGACAGTTACCAGGGAGTAAAGTATCTCCTCTGATAGCTTCATTGAGATTTACAAAACCTGGAGTGACACTTATATCTGGTATATTAAATTCATGCCAATTTGCTGTTGTTGATATACTGCTTCCTGATTCATATTTAGTTGTTAAGTCTCCCCCTGTTAAACTACTTCTTATTGATATAGTTAAACCTGTTGGATTCCCTTGTTTTTTTATTTTTAATTCTATTTTT
>DAOVZV010000124.1 GCA_030634925.1 Sulfurovum sp. | reverse complement strand
TTTAAGGATGAACACAAAAAGACAAATATTATACAAGCAAAACAGATGCTAGAGAACCTAATGGGTGCAGTACCATCTTTGAGAAGTATAGATGTAGGAGTCAATTTCTCTACAGAAGATAGAGCAATGGATTTGAGTATTATTACTACATTTGACTCTAGTGTAGGATTAAATGCTTATGCTAATAATTTTTAGGATATAAAGGGTGTAGAATGTATCAAAGGAGTAGTTGAATACTCCAAAGTTGTAGATTACGAAAGAGCCTAAGAGCCACCATCTCCAGCATTGTCATACTCTATCTCATATCTATCTTCTGCTACGGTAGTTGTCAGAGTAGATAGGTATTTTGCCATAGATTTGGTCTGATTTTCATCCATAGATTTGGCAAAAGATATCATCACCGAACCAAAAGGTGAACGAGTTCTTCCCTTTTGTAATTCCTTTAACCTGCTCAATAATATATCTTCTTTAACTCCTTGTAATCGTGGAGCTGAACCCATTCCCTCACCATACATACCATGACAAGAGTTGCAACTATTTTTGAGATAGAGTATGCTTATATCGCTATTTGGATAAGCCAATAAGGATAAGATTGTAAAAATAAAGATTTTTTTCATAAATATTTCCTTTAATATATAAATATAAATGATATTTTAACTAAAAAAGTTGTATAAATGAGTAAAGATAAATTAAGGAGTTTTAATGTTATTAATTTTTAGGAATATTCTAGGTTTTTCTTTATTACCTATACTTATGAGTAACTTTACTTTTGCAATAGAAGTAAAGGATTTGGCTCATGCTGTAGATGTAGCTGGAAAACAGAGAATGTTTACTCAGAGAATGTTGAAAAACTACGCAATGGTAGGGATGAACAATAATTTTGGAAATCCAGAAAGTGATTTAGTAAATATTATAGATATTTTTAATGACCATCTGGATTCATTGATAGAGTTTAATAAAGACAAAGATACAAAAGATAGCTTGGAAAATGTAAAAAAGCTTTGGCTTCCTATCAAAGATTCACTAGCCAAAGCTCCTACAAAAGATAATATTGGAAAAGCACAAGAGGATTTGGAAGCACTACTAAAAGAGGCAAATAAAAGTACTCAACTTTTTGCAAAGCAGACAGGGAAAGCATCAGGAGAGATTATCAATATATCAGGAAGACAGAGGATGTTGTCTCAACGAATGGCAGGTCTATATATGCTAAAAGTTTGGGGTATAGATGACCCACAATTTCAAGATAAAATGGATACTACAATGAAGCTATTCAAGGACTCATCTGATAAATTGATGGCTTCAGATATGAACACACCAGAGATTACAAAACTATTGAAGTTGTCCAAAAGATATTTTATGTTTTTTGAAATAATGAATAAATCAAGTAAAAAATTTATTCCAACGCTTATTTATAAAAAATCTAATCAGATTTTGAAGAGTATGAATACAGCTACAGGTCTATATGTAATAGAAGAAAATAAATAACTAAAGGATAAAAATGAGAAAAAAATTATATGCACTATTGATACTTATGTTATTGTCTCCATTGGTCGCAGATGACGAGCAGTTGCTCAAAAGTGCCAAGAGAGCTGGACTAAAGCCAATACCAACAGATAAAGAGGAGCTTTTTGCTTTAACTGACCCCAAAAATGTGATGACTCCTGATAGGGTTGAGTTGGGTAAGCAGTTGTTTTTTGATAATAGATTATCTGCTGATGAGACTATAAACTGTTCTAGTTGTCACGATTTGACAAAGGGAGGAGCAGATGATTTACCTGTAGCTATCGGGATTAAGGGACAATTAAATCCACATCATCTAAACTCACCTACTGTATATAATGCTGTATTATTTGAGAGACAATTTTGGGATGGACGAAGTCCAGATTTAGAAGACCAAGCACAAGGACCTATGACTGCTCCATTTGAGATGGGTATGACACCACAGTTGGCAGAAGAGAGAATTAATGCAGTACCTGAGTATGTAGAAGCATTCAAAAATGCTTATGGCAAAGATGTCAAGATAACATTTGAAAAAATAGCTGCTACTATAGGTATATTTGAGAGGACTCTAGTTACGCCATCTCGTTTCGATGATTATTTGAATGGTGATATGAATGCTTTGACCAAGAAAGAGAAAAAAGGTCTTATGACATTTATAGATAGAGGTTGTATCAATTGTCATACGGGAGTAGCTATTGGTGGTAGTATGAAACCATTTGCTATAGCTGATGATTTTAAGTTTCAAGATGTTGGAGACTTCAAAGGTGATATAAATGGTCTTGTCAAAGTTCCATCTTTGCGAAATGTAACGCTCAATTCTCCATATTTCCATAATGGTACAGTTGTAAAACTAAAAGATGCTATCAAAGAGATGTCAAGAATTCAGCTAAGTATCACAGAGATAGATGATAGTGAATTGGATGATTTGGTAATCTTTTTCAAAGCACTAGAGGGTAGAAAGCCAAAGATAAAGATGCCAAACATACCAAAGAAAAGGGATAAAAAATGAGAAATATAAAAAGTATTTTTCTAGGAGTTGTATATATAGTAATATTCTCTTTATCACTAGATGCAACAGGGAAAAAAGATATAAATTGGATGATAAATGCTGTAAATCATCAAAAGGTATTGACTCAACAGATACTAAAAGAGTATGCATTTAAGGGAATGGGACATAGTTATAAAGACTCAAGTGGGAAACTAGAAGAGTATCTTATAGAGTATGATGAGGAGGTCAAAGAGCTTCAAAAGGTTCTATTGAAAGATACAGATGCCAAAAAACAGCTAAAAGATGTAATCAAAATTTGGGTAGGAGTTAAAGAAGTATTTAACTCAACACCAGATAAAGAAAAAGTAGAAGTATTACAAAAGAAAGTTGATAAGATACTGGGCAAGATGAGTAGGCTTATGAGAACAATTTTGTCTAAATCAGATAAAGATATAAGTAAAATGGTAAGTATATCAGGTTATCAATCTGTGATAATAGAGAGAATGGCATCTTTGTATATGCTCAAAACTTGGGGAGTGGATGACCCTAAGTTTAATTTCAAAATGAAAGAGAGTATGACTTTTTTTACCAATTCACTATACAAGATGTTAGATAGTAAAGAGACTTCAAAAGAAAATGAGAAGTCTATTCGTAAGATTATGAAGTACTTTAAGTTCTTTAAAGTGATGAACCAATCTAAAAAGAAGTATATTCCAACTTTGATTTACCACAAGACAAGCAAGATACATAGTGAACTAGATATAGTCACAAAACGATATATTAATAAAGGAAAATAAGATGAAATTTATATTCAAAAGAACAGTGTTGAGATATATTTTTGCGATAGGTCTATCTTTTAATATATCTTATGCAGATGCTACCTATGATACTATGAAACTGATAAATATTGTAGGTAATCAAATGATGTTATCTCAGCAGATAGCAAAAGATTATTTATATATTGGGAAGAATGTATCAAAAGTAAAAGCTTCAAAAGAATTAACAAGTGGATTTTTGGAAATCAAAAAAGCTCACTCTACTTTATCTAAATCTATCAATGATTCAGATATAAAGAACCTATTAGAGTTTGTTGAGATGAGTACAGAGGACTTAGAAGATACTGCTCAAAACTCTTTCAATATAGATAATGCTCAACTTATTATAGATTTGAGTGAGTCTATACTAGAGGGTAGTGAGTATGTGATTAATTCACTCAAAGATTCAATAAATGTAAATGAATCAAAGATGGTAGAACTGTCTGCAAGACAAAGGATGTTGGCACAAAGGATAGCTAAGTACTATATAGCATATCAATCGGGGATAAAAGATAAAAATACAGTAGTTCAGATGAATGAGGCTGTGAGTATGTTTGCTTCAACTCATGAGACTCTCTTACAAAATAAGCTAAATACACCAAAGATTAATCAGAAACTAAACAAGATAGATAGACTATGGAAAATAGTATATAAGTTTTATCTAAAGATAGAAAAGGGTGGATTGCCATTGATTGTATTCAAGACAACGGGTGATATTACGAAGCTTATGACTGAGACTACCAAACTATATGTAGAACTCTACAAATAAAGGGAACAAATGAAAACATTAATTCGCATATTTTTTCTGCTCTCTTCTGTGTTGATTGTCTCTCAATCAGCAACAAGAGGGGATGTTAAGATTATTGAAGCATCAGAGAATATTCGCTATATTAGCCAATTGATAGCAAAAGATTATCTCTTTTATTATCTTCATCCATATCCACAAAAATCAAAAATTGTAGATAGACTAGATAAATTGCTAGAGGAGCTAAATGATAACTTCCGTATAATAGCACTCGCTAGTAAAGATATAGATACAAAAGATATTTTGGGATTTCTGGCATATAATAAAGATGAGATAAAAGAGATAATACATCAAGATTCTGATGATGAAAAATCAGCTTTGATATTGGATTATAGTGAAACACTTGTAGAGGGTGCTGACTCCATCTCTAGTGCGTATAGTTATAACTTTACCAAAGAGGAAAATATGTGGATGGTGAGCAAAAAGATAATCTATTTACTTGAGAGGATTAATAAGTATTATATGGCTATAAATAGTGGCTTTGATAATATAACTAATCAAGAGCAGTTAGAAGAGTCAATTGTAGCAATAGAAGCAAATATGCAGATTATAAATTCCTATAACTACCCACAATTATTACAAAAAGAGAGAACTAAAATGAACAAGGCGTGGGAGGAAAATAAGATGTTTATCAATAAATCAAATAGATTATTTATTCCTGTCTTGATGTTTACCTCAATAGAGTATTTAGAAAATATTATAGATAAAATTTCACTTTATCATAGTAAAAATTAATAGTATAAGGGATTAGTAATGAGGATTATAAACAATAAAAATATTTTTAGAGTTTT
>DAOVZV010000064.1 GCA_030634925.1 Sulfurovum sp. | reverse complement strand
GAGATGGTATCTATATGGGTGCGATGGTAGAAGAGGCTGTAGAGTCTCTATTTGAGATAGCAACAGCTAAGAGAAAAGAGACCAAAGTAACACTAGAATATACCAAAAAAGGGTTCAAAAGTCATCTCAAAGGTGCTGATAAGGTAAATGCAAGATACATATTACTCCGAGGCGAAGATGAGATGACAGATGGCACAATTTGGGTCAAAGACCTAGAAAAAAGAGAAGAGAAGAGTGTTTTGGTGGAGGAGTTTATCAACTCTTAGGTTTCTTCCACTTTTCCCAAATAGGCTCTTGTGTGATTGATGGGAAACCGTCTAATATCTCTTGGGGTTGGAAGTTGGGTTTGTAGGCAAATGCTCTGCATCCATCTACCCAATATCCTAGATATATCCATGGTAGTTCTAATATATTGGCTAGTTTGATTTGGTATAGTAGAGAGTATGTACCCAATGATAAGTTGGGATAATCAGGGTCATAATAGAAGTATATTGAGCTTATGCCATCATCTAATATATCTATCAAATCTACACCGATTAACTTATCATCTTTGATATATAGTACCTCTTTGCCAAAGTCATTTGCACCATCTACGAAGTTCTCATGATACTCTCTTTGAGATATATTACGGTGACTCCATTTGTCTTTGGTGTGTTTGAATGCGTGATATTTATTGTATAGATTGATATGGGCTTTTGTCATAGTTGGCTCTTGGACTATGATTTTGGTATCTGCATTTCTCTTGATTGCTTTTCGTTGTGATTTGGTGTAGTGATAATCTTTTGTATCTATACGGATACTTTTGCACTCATTACAACCATTGCATACAGGGTGAAAGAAGTATTTGCCAAAACGCCTCCAACCTCTAGCTATGACAGCTGTCGTAAATCTCTTGGATGCTTCACCTACATATTTGTAGTTCATTCTTACTTTATTGTCTTTGATGTAGGCACAGTTGTAATCTAACATCGAAAAGTCTGTTGATGGTGGGTTGAGTAAATCTAATTCTTCATACATAAACGAAATTATACCAAAGTTGTAGTAAAATAAATCAAAAAACAGAGGACTTATATGTTTCTTTATCAGCCAACTAGTGGTTATTGTTACAATAGTGACTCTATTTTCTTATATGACTTTATTTCTCACTTCAATCCCAAAGGTAAATTACTTGATGTGGGATGTGGAGTAGGCATTATATCTTTGCTTTTGAGTCGTGATTTTGGTATAGATACTACTATTATAGATAAACAAGAGGTTATGCTAGATTATGCCAAGCACAATTTTGAGCTAAATCAACTAAAAGCAGATAGCTATTTGGGTGATTTCGTGGAGTTTGATACATCCAAGAAATTTGATTATATCATATCCAATCCTCCTTTTTATGCTCCTAGTGTCAAGCAGAGTGAAAATAGACATATTAATATCGCTAGATATGCACACCATCTTCCCATTGGTAATTTTGTCAAAAAGGTCAAAAAACTTCTAGCTCCTCGAGGATATTTCATATTTTGTTATGATGCCAAGCAGGTAGATTTGTTGTTGTATCATTTGACAAATTGTGGTATAACTGTAGAGAAGATTGAATTTATCTACTCAAAGATAGATAGAGACTCAAAGCTAGTGATGATAGCAGGACGAAATGGCTCGAAATCTATGACTCAGGTGATGCCTCCATTTGTGGTATTTGATGAGAACAATATATATACCAAAAGAGCAGAAGATATTATGAAAAAAGCAAATACCAATAGTATAAAGGGTGACTTTTGATAGAACTAATGACCCACGAACAATATAAATTTAAGTTCAATCCATCTGCTTGTGAAGAGTGTGGTGGACACTGCTGTAGAGGTGAGAGTGGCTATATATGGACGAAATACACAGAGATAGAACAGATAGCCAAATTTTTGGATATGAGTATAGATGATTTTGCATCTAATTATCTCAAAAAGGTCAAACATAGATACTCTTTGATTGAAAAACAGTTGGGAGTTGATGACTTTGCTTGTATATTTTTTGATGAGACCAAAAAAGGATGTACTATTTATCCCGTACGACCTCTCCAGTGTAAGACATTTCCATTTTGGGAACAGTTCAAAGATAATGAAAACGAGGTACGCAAAGAATGTATTGGCATAATATAGTCCTAACTATACTTATCATATTTAATATAGCCTATGGAGATACAGGAGAGAGTGATGATGAGCTGATAGTTAGAGGAATATTATATGATGAGTATCAAGCTTATGAAAATAGCTATGAAGTATATAGAGAGTTATATGATAGAACCAAAGCAGAGATATATCTATTCAAGGAAGTATCATCTTCTTTGATGATTAGTAAATATATCAAAAATAGTATAATCAGACTCAATAAATGGAGAAGAACCCATTCACACAACCTAGAGGCTAGACGGCTTATTATCTCTTTATACACTATCAATCAAGATATAATTCAAGCCAAAAAAGAGTCTATACTACTGATAAAACAATCTTCTCATCTCATAGATTTGGAGTTGGCATCTAATTCATTTCTCTACTCTATGGAGTATGAAAAATCCCTAGAGTTATTAGATAGGATTTATCATAGACTACCAAGAGAAGAGATACTTATGCGTATGGTAGAGATAATGGAGAAGTTTACCAATCAAACAGAAGAAGCCATACAACTAATAGAGTCTCATAGACGAATGAATATTGTAAATCAAGATGTATATATAAAACTCCTCAATCTATACCAAAAGCAAAGAGATGTGGATGGTATTATGGATATATACAAAGTATTATATTCCAATGACAATAATGAAGAGTACCTAGATAAGATTATTCAAGTCTATATGTACCAAAATGATATAGATGGAGCTATCTCATTTTTGGAGAATAATCATATCAAAAGACCAATATTATATGAACTATATAAAGGTAAAAAGTACTTCACCAAAGCACTATATCTGCTAGATATACTATATAATAAAGATGGTAATCCAAAATGGTTGGCAGAAAAAGCCATAATGATATTTGAGAGTGCAAAAGATAAAAATAGTGAAAATGTAATAAAAAATATTATAGTACTATTTGAAAAGGCGATAGAACTAGGCAATGATGATAGTATATATCTCAACTACTATGGCTATACACTTATAGAAAAAGATATAGATGTACCCAAAGGTATAGATATGATACAACAAGCACTCATCCAACAGCCAGATAATACATTCTATTTGGACTCTCTAGCATGGGGATACTATAAACAAAAAAAGTGCAAAAAAGCTTATAATACAATGGAGATAGTAGTAGAAGAAGAGGGTTTGAAAAATAGTGAAGTGAGAGAACATTGGAGATATATCAAAGAGTGTAAAAAGAGGTACTAAATACCTCTCTTAGGCATATACCTCTTCTTTGGAGAACTCTTTTGCCAAAAGTGCATAAAATAATGCTCTATATTTCTTTCTATTTGATTTACCCATAGCTTCACAGCTATTTTTGATAGCTTTGTCCAACTTCTCATCATCATCTAATCCTAGCTTTTTGATTAGAAAGTTCTTTTTGATATTATCTAGTTCATCTTTGCTAGAACATGCTACAAGTTCGGCATCTTTGTTATAGATAGATGGTCCTAATCCTATGGTTACTTTACCAATAAAATCATCAGTCAAATCCAATCCAATAGTTTTGGATGCCTCTATATATAGTGTTATTTTTTCATCTCTTTTACTCATTTTAGTCCTTTGTATAAATTGGTATCTCTATTATATCAAAAGTTAATTATATCTATTGATAAGTCCATCTTCATCTATAGGTTTACTCACACCAAAGCCCTGAATATAGTCAATACCTAATTCTATTAACCTATCTCTTTGAGTATCATTATCTACCCATTTGGCTACTGTTTTGATATTTAAATCACTAGACATTTTGATTAGAGAGTTTAGCATAGCAGAGGTAGTTTCATCTTCTAAGTGTGTCACATAATCTCTATCAAACTGTACCATATCAAATTTAAAATGTTTCATATACTCCATAGACGCATTTGATGAACCAAAATTATCTATACAAGTCCTAATCCCTTGTGACCTAAATGTTTTTAGAGTCTTTAGATAACCACTTAGATTATGATGTGTCTTTCTCTCATATAGCTGTATAATTAGCCTTGATGGATTGATATTTTTCTCTTTTAGATAACCAAAAAGACTATTTTGAAAATCACTATCTCGCAGAGAAAATGGAGATAGATTAAATGTAAAAGAGATACTATCATCTACTAAAGGCAATAAATCTATAGCATGTTTGATAAGTGTCAAATCATAATCTCTACCCAATCCTAGACGATTGATAATAGGTAAATATACTCTAGGTAATATATCCTTATGCGTATCTGATTGTAGTTTTGTGGCTATCTCATATATATCTATCTTGTCACTATCAGTATTGAGTACTGGACGAAAAGATAGTAATAGCTTCTTCTCTTTGATAGATTTGATTATCTCTTTTTCTATATTTGATAACTCTTTTGCATCCTTGATAGTATGTTTATGCTTATCTTTGTTATTTTCTAATGATTGGCTAAATATAATATCTTGGAGTTGAATTATAGTCTTTTGCAAATCATCATCTGTATTTGTAACTATCGCAAACTTATAATCTACTTCTAGGTTATTTATATGGCTACTATCTTCTATCAATATATCCAAAATAGACTCTATATGAGTGTGTTCTTCATCCAATGCTATCAAAAATCCAGAACTACCATATCTACCTATAAGTACATTAGATAGTCCATTTTGACGAAAGAGAAGATAGAGTTTACTTGTAATTGTATATAGAAGTGTATCTACTTGTTCCATACTATAATTTTCGTTTAGAGATGATAGATTGTCTATAGTGAGATATGCTATTGATTTGGGTCTATATTTTTGAAGTTTTTTTATCAGAGTCTTTTTATTATAGCTCTGTGATGCTTGGTCTAATAGAGTCTCATGTACACTCAAATTCATCAAAAAGTATATGAAATAAATAGTAATAAAGGTAATAGCACCCAATAATATACCATCTTTGATACTAAATACTACATTTTGACCTTTATAAATAGTAGTATAAAATACCAAAAATACCAATATTAGTACTGGAATACCAGCCCGTAGGGCTAGTTTAAATCTTCTACCTCTCTCCTCTTTTTGCGATATAAGCATTAGACATCCAAATGCTTAACATCTTTAGCGTGACTCTCTATATAGTTTCTTCGTGGCTCTACCTCATCACCCATAAATAGTACAAATGTATCACTAGCCACCTCATCATCATCTATAGTAACTCTTAGAAGTCTTCTATTCTCAGGTATCATAGTAGTCTCCCACAGTTGCTCTGGATTCATCTCTCCTAGACCTTTGTAGCGTTGGATATATGCACCCTTTTTGGCATTAGCTTCTACCTTGGCAAACAGCTCCAATAGGTCTTTGTCTGCAAACTCATCAGTGATATGCTCTTGGATTTTTTGATATATATGTATCGCCTCGTTATAGTGAGGGTTTGTAAATAAAATATCATCTACAATCAGCTCTTCAAGTCCATCTTTGGTCTGAACAAATAGGTGGATAGTATCATCTGTTATGGATTTATTGAGGATATTATAGCCTAGATTAGAGATATAATCATCTATAATCACTGCTAGTTTATCTATAGGCTCTCCTGCGACATCAGGGTTTTCTATCATATAACGGATAACCTCAGGTAGAGCAAATCTCTTCTCTATCTCTTTGAGAGTCATACGATAGTATGCAACAAGCTTAAACAACTCAACCAAATCTTTTGTACCCATAGTATCACTCTCTATAGCAGATATACCATTTTCTATCAGATAGTCATTGAGAGACTTCTCATCTTTGAGATATATCTCATTTTTACCCTTTTTGTAACGATAAAGAGGAGGTTGAGCTAGATATAGATACCCTTTTGTGATGATAGGCTTAAGAAATCTAAAGAAAAAAGTCATAAGCAGAGTCTGAATATGGCTACCATCAACATCAGCATCGGTCATTATGATTACTTTGTGATACCTAAGCTTCTCTTCATTAAACTCCTCTCCTATACCACAACCTAGAGCCGTTATCATATTCTTAATCTCATCAGATTTAAGGATTTTCTCTAATCTAGCTTTCTCAACATTAAGTATCTTACCTTTGAGTGGCAAAATCGCTTGGAATACTCTATCTCGTCCTTGTTTGGCAGAACCACCAGCACTATCCCCTTCCACCAAATAAATCTCTGAAATCTCAGGGTCTTTACTCTGACAATCTGCTAGTTTACCTGGAAGAGTTCCTATGCTCATCGAGTCTTTTCGCTTGACCAAATCTTTGGCTCTTTTGGCTGCGTCTCTTCCTCTTGCTGCTAGTAGGATTTGACCCATAATGGCTTTGGCTTCTATTGGGTTCTCTTCTAAGTATTTATTGAAGCTCTCTGAGAAGAACTTTTGAACCAATGGACGCACATAGCTAGAACCTAGTTTACCTTTGGTTTGTCCCTCAAATTGTGGCTCTGGTACACGCACAGATACTATAGCAATTAGACCCTCTTTACAGTCCTCACCTGTTATCTTCGTGCCTTTCTCTTTGGCATTGGCATTTTTGGATATGTAGCTAGACATAGAACGAGTCAAACCTGCTCTAAATCCTGCTTCGTGT
>DAOVZV010000087.1 GCA_030634925.1 Sulfurovum sp. | reverse complement strand
TTGTGTTAATATTAGTAGGGTTAGTAGTAGTTTTTTCATGGTTTTTCCTTTTTTATTATCTCTTTTTCTTCTTCCTCTTAGTCTTACTCTCCACTACGGACTCTACTATTGGAGTCTCTTTAGTTCTTTTTTTACGGCTATTTTCTACTAGTACTGATAGTACGAAGCTTGTGATTACAAATCCTAGAAATAGAAAAAATCCTACTTGTAGTTCTGTGCCGTTGGTTGTGATTACATTGATTGGTTGGCTTTTTAGTTCTAGTATTTTGAGTTGGGAGTCTATTACTCCGTCTAGTCCTATGAATGCCATAAATATAGATACTACCATGACATCTGCCATTGACCATTTTGTAGAACGAAGAGCGAAGAATTGGACTATTATATTGTTGGATATGAAGTCTTTACTGTAGAAATATATGTATGTGAATATTAGTTTTAGTGTAGGAAATATGATACTAAATGTGGTTAATAATATACCTATAAATATCATTTTGTTCTCTTCTGATTGTACTAGTAGATAAGCTAAGTCATATATACTTTTGCTTTTGAAAAATAGTATTTGGTCTGTAAATGTGAGTGGTTTGTCTAGTATGGTGAAGTATAGTTTGTCTATTTTGGCTTCTATATCAATCATCGGTAATAGAATACCAGGGATGAGTAGGGTTATGCTCGATATGGATAGTATGAGTAGTGATATGGATTTGAGGATAGACCCTTGTAGTATGATGAAGAATATTATAAATAGGGTAAATGCTAAGATATTTACAGCTAGTTTGTCCATTTTGTCATTTTGTGCTTTTAGTCTTTTGCCTAGGACTTTGGTGCATGATTCAAATGTCTTAGATTGGTATCGTCTCAATATCTCATTGTACTCTTTCATATCTGTATGGGCTAGATTATTTTTGGTGAGTTGTTGTAGCTTTTGGCGTAGGACTTCTTTGAGTATTGTTTGGTTTTGTGGTCTCTCTAGTTCGTTCATAATAGTATCTGTAAATTCTGGTACTCTATCTCTGAGTCTTTTTATGTCTATTAGAGAGTCTGTGACCATCTGTTTGGTAGAACCCATTAGGCTATTGAAAAATCCACTTTTGTTGTTTTGTCTGCGTATGGTTTTGTCTGCTTCTACTATTAGGGTGTCTAGTATCGTCTCTACATACTTTTTTATCTCTTCTCTGCTACTCTCTGTGAAGTTGAACTCATCTATCTTTTGATTGAGTATCATAGATATTTTATCTGCCCAGATAGTGGAGTTAAATAGTCCGTATTGTACGCTATGGAGTTGGGCGTAGTCATCTTTGAGTAGCTTTATCTCATCTCCAGCATCTACAATCTGTTTGACCGAATATATAGAACTGTATAGCAAAACCATACTCAATATAACTAGCAAATATGAAAATAACTTCTTGAATAATATCATCTGTGTACTCTTTTGATTTATTTTATAACGCTTAGTATATCCAAAAAAATGTTATAATCTTCTCTTTATTTTAGGAGTATGTTAAATGGTAGTAGAACTTATCCTTGTGGGTATCTTTATTGGGACTATGTCAGGGTTTTTTGGTATAGGTGGAGGTATGATTTTAGTACCTATCTTGTTGGTACTAGGATTTGATACCAAGGATGCTATAGGTATATCTATTATACAGATGGTATTTAGCTCGATATACGGCTCGTACCTCAACCACAAAAAAGGCTCACTTATATTAGGAGAGGGTATATTTGTGGGTTTTGGTGGATTTGTGGGAGGGTATATCGGTGGATATATCACACAGTTCGTACCTGATACTATACTACATACGCTATTTCTAGGATTACTTATATATGCACTATTTAGACTATTTTTCTCTAGCCTACACGAAGATAACAATACCAAAAGCATAAACAAATGGATACTCTTTGGTATAGGCTTACTTATAGGTATATTTGCTATATCTTTGGGTATAGGTGGTTCTATCATATTGACACCACTATTAGTAGGACTGTTACACTATCCACTATCCAAGGCTATCAGTGCAGGACTATTTTTTGTAGTATTCTCATCTGTGGCAGGATTGATAAGTAGGCTAACTATTGGTCATATAGATTTTCACAATGGATTGATAGTAGGTGGGGCTTCACTGATTGGAGTCACTATTGGTATATGGCTCAAAGACCATATAACATCCAAAAACCACAAGAACCTATTGCTCATATTATATATATTTACACTAGGATTACTTATACAAAAGATGTTTTTTTAGGAGAGTTTTTTGACACTCTCGCTTACTGATTGTTGGAGTAGTTTCATAGACTCTTTGCTACTATCTTCACCATAGAAAATCTGTTGATAATATCTATCTACTTCTATGATGGCTATATTATCAGGATACTCTTTGGCATATCTATATAGATACTGATGTAGTGTCTCATCTTTTTGCCTAATATAATTACTCTTTTTGAGAGAAGTGATAAGTGGTCTGATAGCACATATAGCAGGATGAGAGCATCTAGGACGACGGAAATATGATATGACAATTAGAGAAGATATAAGTACAGATAATAGTGATAATACTAGATACAATATAAATTCAGGATTGGCTTTTGCATATTTGATTAGTTGCAGTTGTCTGATATTGCTATAATATAATATCCAAGTCTCTACTTTGTATTTGACATACATTAGGTATAGATTGATACTCTCTGTTAGTTTGCTTTTTTCTTCTTGTTCGTTTTCTGTGTTTTTCTCTTGTGGTGTTTGGGCTTCTATATTTGACGCTGTACTTGTAGCCTCATATCGTCTCCACGCTCCATCTATATATAGCTCCGACCACGCGTGAGCATCTCTCTCTCTGATTGGTAGATAGTTGTTTAGGCTATTTGATTTATCTGATTTGTATCCTGTGACTATGCGTGAGGGGATACCTACCATTCTTGCGATAGTGACAAATGATGATGCGAAGTGTACACAATATCCATATTTCTGGTCAAACAAAAAGCTATCTGTGGTGTTGTTCATATCTAGTTTGCCTATCTTTAGACTATATGTCAAAGATTGTGCTTGGAATAGCTTGATAATCTCTTTGGCTTTCTGCTCATCATCTATATCCAAACTCTTTATTCTAAATGCCTCTTTGTATGCTTTTGGATTAGATTTTTTATTGTATGCTGTCGATAATCTTCTCATATTTTTGTCTATCTTATCAGGAAATATAGGACTTAATGAAGATGATGCTTCATAATGAATAGGCTCATCTATAGACTTATCTACTGTGCTAATGAGGTCAGCGTCCAATCTACTATCTTTGACTATGAGTGATGGCATATCAAGTAGATATATCCATTTTTTATTTGTGGGATATAGTGTGACTTTGTAGTTAGTTCTCTCTCCTCTTAGCAGACCAAATACTCTATCTTCTCTCTTGATATATGATGGGAATGCTTCCCAATGGTCTTTTTTGTCTATATATAGCGTACTACCTCTAAAATATAGAGTACCTATAGATGGGACTTCTTTGTCAAATCCTATCTCCATTACTATCCTATCTGATGGTACTAGAAGTGATGTATTGTCCAAAAACATCGTCCCATCATGCCCTGTATGTCGTACCACTTCTCCTCTAAACCCATAGCTAGGGTGTTCAAAAGATATACGAGGGAAAAATATAAATAGCATTATCACCCATGGTAAAGAGTATAAAAACATAACCATAGTAGCACGGAAACTATCTACCAAATCTGTAGCCATACGATGAGATAATACTATCCAAAGCAGAATATATATCTCAAATATCACATATACAAGCATCACCATACCATGGAAAAAAAACAGAGATAATGCCAAAAATAGCATAGGAGATATAAGCAGATAGAAGTTTATCTCTCTTGTAAGTCTCTGCATAGATACGACAATGATGAGGATATATACAAGTAACTCCAAAAATAGCTTTAGTCTCGATAGTCCCTTAAATGAAAATGCTCCATAAAGAGACAAAAAGAGTGCAAATATCCCTATAATAAAGACAAAGAATATGAGTAGGTTATGAGCAGGTTTACCCTTGTGGGCTATTATCATTCCTATCACCACAAAAGAGAAAATAAGCATAGGAACTTTGAGTATCAGCATAAGTGGAATAAGTACTATGACATAACTTATATCCAAAAAACCCAAAGGTGTAAATCTAATATTTTGCCAAGAAGCTAAGGATAACATCTATCTCCTCCTTTGGTGAGTTGAATATTTTGTCAGATATTTTGATACTAAATGGTAAGTTTCGCTTTTCACACTCTAGTACCCATAGAGATAGTTGAGATAGTTTCTCTTCTGTATCTCCTGCTATCTTGTCAAAGTAGAAAAATAGTTTGGGTATTTCTCTCTCTTTGGTGAATACCTTGACCGACATATCACCTTTGGCTACAGATGCCCAATGAATATGAGATAGCTTTTGAGAGCCATCATACTCTTGTAATCCATCAAACTCTCTCTCTTCTCCATAGTGTGTCTCTTCTTGATGTATAAACGACTCTAGTGATTTGCCTTTGGGTTGTGGATATATTATTGCTGTATATGATACTCCAATAGGTATGGTGAGTCTAGCAGTCGATATGGGATAGAGACTTTGTAGATAACACTCATCATGTATGAACTCACCTCTTTTGGTAGGTGTGATAGGCAATTGGACTATATTTGATGAGTCGCTTTTGATATGAGGTATATCTACAGACTCCTCTTTGTGATGTAGAGACAACGCCCATAGTGAACTAGCCCTAGGATTATATAGCTCCAAAGATAGATGACCATCTGTATTGGCAAAGAGTCGTCCAGATTTGAGATATTGGGTCTTTATATATCCGATATTGACAATACCAATAGGACCAGCCGAAAATGCCAGAGAAAATACGAAAAATAGAGTAATATAGACAAGATTAAAATCATGCATATACGCTTCGAGAAAGAGACCAAACAGCAGACCAACCACTACAGCACTAAATAGTGTAGCGTGTTGGTATATCTGTCTATATGTCTGAACGAATGTGAGTAACAATTTCATTATATATTCGCTTGGATGAGGTGACACCATCTACAAATTTGAGACGGTGAGAGCATACGATAGGAGTAACCATCTGCAAATCATCAGCAGTAGCATAATCCCTACCTTGCAAAAATGCCCATGACTTGACCATAGCAGTCAAAGACAAAGCTCCACGAGTAGATAATCCATACTCAAACACTCCACTATCTCTAGTATAAGATATCACATCTTGGAGAAAATCCAATATATTATCACTTAGTTTGATAGCAACTACTCTATCTTTGTACTCCTCTATCTGTGCTAGAGTTAGCATAGGTGATGATGCCTTTGATTTATCGACTAGACCTTTGAGTATTTCTCGTTCAGACTCTCTATTGGGATAACCGATACCAAAAGATGACATAAAACGGTCAAGCTGAGAACTAGGCAGAGGAAATGTACCTACCTCTTCGTGTGGATTTTGAGTACCTATGACAAAAAATGGCTTATCTAGCGTATAAGCTACAGCGTCTATAGTGATTACTCCCTCTTCCATAGCTTGAAGTAGTGCTGATTGTGTCTTTGGCATAGAGCGATTTATCTCATCTGCCAACAAAAAAGAAGAAAATATAGGGCCTTTCTTAAATACAAAATTACCCTCTTTTGCATTGTAATAATTGACTCCCAATATATCAGATGGCAACATATCAGATGTAAACTGTATGCGTCCAAAGTCAAGTCCCAATACTTGTGAGAGATGTTTTGCTAGAGTGGTCTTACCAACCCCTGGAATGTCTTCTAATAGTAGATGTCCTCCTGCAAAAAATGTAGCTAGAGATAGAGCGATAGCTTCTCTCTTGGCTACAAGATGTACCTCAATTTCGTCGATGATAGGTGTAAATTCTTTTGATATTATATAATT
>DAOVZV010000129.1 GCA_030634925.1 Sulfurovum sp. | reverse complement strand
AGTAGATAGAGTACCTGCTCCTAGTGGAGATGAAAATGCTCCTGCTAAGGCTCTGATTTATGATAGTTGGTTTGATAACTATATGGGTGCTTTGGCTCTTGTGAGGATGTTTGAGGGAAGTGTCAAAAAGGGACAAATGGTCAAGATAATGGGTACAAAAGATGAGCATCAAGTGCTTAGTATGATGTATCCAAATCCTATAGCCAATATCCAAACAGATGAGATAAAAACTGGTGAGATTGGTATTATAGTAATGGGTCTAAAGACTGTTGATAGTCTCCAAGTAGGAGATACCGTCACAGATGCCAAAAACCCAACAGCTGATGTGATACATGGCTTTGAACCAGCCAAACCTTTTGTATTTGCAGGTATCTATCCTATAGAGACTGATAAGTTTGAAGACCTTAGAGACGCACTAAACAAGCTTCGTCTAAATGACTCATCTTTGAGCTTTGAGCCTGAGAGTTCTATGGCATTAGGAAGTGGATTTAGGACAGGATTTTTGGGAATGCTCCACATGGAGGTCATCAAAGAGAGACTAGAAAGAGAGTTCAACCTAGAGCTAATCGCTACAGCTCCAACAGTTGTATATAATGTCAAGCAGACCAATGGTGAAGAGGTAGTGATACAAAATCCTAGCGAACTCCCTGAGCCTCAAAAGATAGACAAGATATATGAGCCGTATGTCAAGGCTACGATACTTACTCCCCAAGAGTTCGTAGGAAATCTCATCAAACTACTCAATGATAGAAGAGGAATACAGATAAAAATGGACTACCTCAATGAGACTAGAGTCCTACTAGAGTATGATATTCCTATGAATGAGATAGTCCTAGATTTCTATGACAAGCTAAAATCTATGACAAAAGGGTATGCAAGTTTTGACTATGAGACTATAGGATTTAGAGAGGGTAATCTAGTCAAGCTAGACATCAAAGTAGCAGGTGAAGTGGTAGATTCATTATCTATCATAGTCCCAGAAGACAAAGCAAGAAATAGAGGTCTAGCATTTGTAGCACAACTAAAAGAACTCATACCTAGACAACTATTTGAAGTAGCTATACAAGCTAGTATCGGTAACAATGTAATAGCAAGAAGCAATGTTAAATCAATGGGAAAAAATGTAACTGCCAAATGTTATGGTGGAGATATAACAAGAAAAAGAAAACTTCTAGAGAAGCAAAAAGCAGGTAAAAAACGAATGAAATCAATAGGAAGTGTAGAAGTACCACAAGAGGCATTTATGGCTGTACTGAAGTTGGACTCTTAATATGGGCTGGGCTATACATCTACATATAGTATCTGCGATAGCATGGATAGGAGGAGCATTTTTTATGTTTCTTCTAGGTGTGACTCTACGCAAAGAAGAGGACAAAGAAGCCGTATATCCACGCATAGGTCCAATCTATGGATACTTTGAAAGTGTAGCACTAGTGATATTGCTAATCACTGGATATGTGATGATAACAAATAATGGATTAATAGATATTCTATTTTCAGACCTATCAAATCAAGTCATAGACTCACTGAGAATAAAGCTTTATATAGTAGCTGTAATAGTAGTATTGACTATAATACACATGGTTATATCTATGGTCAGACTCAATAGCGAAAAATCAAAATTAGAAAAATTCCTATCAAGAGGCTCATCAATGGGAATATTTATACTTAATCTTGTAGTGTTGCATTATGCTATGGTGCTTCGGGATATTTTGTAGGGAGTTAGAAGACCCTCACCAAGTAGGTGAGGAGGATTATATAAGAAGTTATTATTTAATTGATGCTTCGTACATTTTAACACCTTTATTCATCTCTTTTAGAAGAGGAATATTTACTTTTTCTGCTTTAGCTAAAGAAGCATCTGAAGTATCGGCTTTTGTAACGATTGGAGCATAATCAGCCCATATTTTCTTTACAACTTCTAGTTGAGTTTTGATACCATCATTTTTAGTTCCAGCTATCAAATCATTTAGAGTACTTTCAAACAATGAAGCAGTCTTTTTTACATTTTCTGTATTTGCTGGAGCATCTATACCATTGGCAATTAGTAGTAACTCTTTTGTCATTTTTTGAGTTAGCATTCTCTGTTTACCTGCAAGATTGATAGTTTTTGCCATCTCTGGGTCTAGGTTAGAACCACTAGCTTTTGCATACATTTGAACTGCTTTATTCATATTTTTTAGAAGAGGTATGTTTCCACTATTGATAGCGTTTAAATCACCTTTTTCAATATTAGCTTTAAATGGAGTCCATAGGTCACTTACTACTTTTAGTTGAGCTAAAATATCTTTGTTAGTTGTAGCAGAAAGTTTTAGGCTCTCATCACCAGCTACTAGACCATGAAGAGTTTTATCAAAAAGTGCAATAGTTTTAGTCAAACTAGCTTTGTTTGCATCTATACTTATACCTTTTGCGATAAATAGAGCTTCTTTACTCATCTTTTGAGTTAGCATTCTCTGTTTACCTGCTAGATTGATAACCATACCACTTTGTTGTTTTGTTTGTGCTACTGGTGCGGCACTTGCAACTAGATGAGTTGTTACACCCATACTCAAACAAACACTCAACGCTGTTACTGACAATAGTTTTTTCATATTAAAAACTCCTTTTATTTTATGTAGTTAAAATATATCATAAAAGAACTTAATAAATGTTTTTTACTCTTTTTATATCTGTATAGATTCTCTTACTGTAGCTTTATTAAATGGCTTGTTTACAAATAAGTCATATAGTGCTCTCTCTTCATCACTTGTATTTGAATCTCCTGTAATAGATATAGCATAGATTGATTTTATATTATTCTCTTTTTCAAAAATTCTGAAGCTTTTTATTACATCTGTACCACTCATATTTGGCATATGCTTATCCAAAAATATTATATCAAAAGGATTGTCTTCATCATAAGCCTCTTTGAGAATATCAAGTGTCTCTTTCCCATCCATAGCATATTGAGTCTCTACATGTTCAGTCTCTAGCATAGATTTTAGTAGCATTATATTTATTTTGTTATCATCTGCGATACATATTTTCTTTTTCTTTATAGAGAATATCGTATCATATATCAAGTCACCATAGTATGTATTTTCAGATATTATATTAAAATTTTGACCACCCAAACTTTTGGTAAGAGAAAATAGACTCTCTTCTATAAATACCACAGCTACACTCTTGTCTCTAGCTAACATCAATATATCATCATTTATTCTATGTTCAAAGCAGAATAGATGAGTTGCATTACTATTTAGTACATTGGATACACTGATTTTCTCTGATGGCATATTTAGTTCCATCATATACTCTTTGATATTATTTGCATCTACACAAGATATATTATCAGTCAATATAACTATATTTTTCTTGAAATCTTCTAGCTTAGTATAGCTACTCTCTTTATCTATAACTTCTACAGGTATATCAAAATAGAACTCACTACCACGACCTAATGCACTATCTAGTTCTAGTTTACCATTTAGCTCACTAATATATTTGGCACATATAGATAGTCCTAATCCAGTTCCTCCAAAGTGTTCACTAGTGTCACTTTCTGCTTGTTTGAATGCTTCAAAAACAGCTTTTTGCCTACTCTCATCTATACCTATCCCCTCATCTTTGACAGATATTTTGATTTTATTTAGATTTTTATCAAACTTTACACTAAAATCTATTCTTTTACCTTTTGGAGTAAATTTATAAGCATTTCCTATTAGATTTATTATAATTCTCTTTAGTTTTAGCTCTTCTACTTTTATCTCTTTTGGTATAAATGGGTCTATATGTATGATATAGCTAATATCTTTATTAGCCATATTTGCAGAGAATATATTTGCAGTTTTTGCAAAAAAAGTCACACTATTGACTGTTGTTGGCTTGGATGTTTGCATTTCATGGGCTTGTTTGGTCTGTTCTAGGATAGAATCAGTCAAAGTATTGATAAATTTTGCACTCTCTTTGGCATTTTCTATAAATATTTTCATCTTATTATCTTGAGTATTCTCTTCCATAAGCTCCAAAAATCCAAAGAGGCTATTTGCAGGTGTCCGTATATCATGTACCGTATTTGCAAACAGTAGCATCGCTTTACTAACCTCAATATTATCTTTTTTCTCAGTTTCTCTAATTTGTTGATTTATTTTAGATGTGTCTATTTGACTCACATAATCACTTTTTTTATGTGAAGACAATATCTTTATCATCTTCACCATAAAAGGAGACAAAGAGGATACAAGCTCCATCTCATGCCTAGAATATACTTTGCTGTATCGGATAGAACGAGCAGTCTTGACTATACCAATGAGATTATCATCATCTAGGATAGGTACAATTATTTGAGATTTGAGTTTTAGATTAGTAGGATTATCTATTTCAGGAAGATAGTTTTTCTCACTAAGTATATGGTTATAAAATGAAGGAGTTTTAGTCAAAAATGCTTCTCCTAGCATACTTTTGGTATCTGCTACAGAGAAGGGGACATCATCATCTCTTTTTGTAGATAACAATTGACTTTTTTTATCAAACAAAAATAAAGTAGCAAATTCCGAATCAGTGAAATCTATAATTAGTTTTTCAATGATATTATTTATATCCAAATCAGTATTTGCTTGTGAAACTTTATCCATAGCATTTGTCAATGTTTGAATAAGTATTGATGATTGATTTTTCATTTTTGTAAACAATTAGGTGATTTAGTTTAGTTATTTTTATCAAATATTTAAATGGCTTTAATCTTATACTCAACATACTCAACTTTATAGTATATTATAAAAGATGATGGTTGTCGTGTTTGGCTGGTGGATTATTT
>DAOVZV010000157.1 GCA_030634925.1 Sulfurovum sp. | reverse complement strand
ATATTACAGATGAGATAAGTATAGAGAAATTTGTATCCCAAAACAGTATAGATATAATAATAAATTGCGGTGCATACACAGCTGTAGATAAGGCTGAATCAAATGAGAATGATGCAGACAAAGTAAATCATCTAGCACCCAAATATTTAGCTAAAATAAGTAGAGATAAAAATATAAAATTTATTCATATCTCCACAGACTATGTATTTGATGGTAAAAATTACAAACCATTTATAGAAACTGATACTACCAATCCACAAGGAGTCTATGGCAAGACTAAACTAGCTGGGGAAGAGGCAATAAAAACTATAAATCCTAAAAATAGTATTATAATTAGAACCTCTTGGGTATATAGTGAGTTTGGAGCAAATTTTGTCAAAACTATGCTTAAACTAGGTAAAGATAGAGATTCTTTAGGAGTAATATATGACCAAGTAGGCTCTCCCACTTATGCCAAAGATTTGGCAAAAACTATATTGGATATATTGGCTCAAATAGATAATGATAGTGTAGAGATTTATAACTACTCCAATGAAGGTGTTTTGAGTTGGTATGATTTTGCCAAAGAGATTATGAGAATGGCAAAGATTGATTGTAGTGTCAATCCTATAGAGACTAAAGAGTATCCCACTCCTGCTCCGAGACCTCACTATAGTTTACTTAATAAATCAAAAATAAAAGATAAATTCAATATCACTATCCCTTTTTGGAAAGATAGCTTAGATATTTGTCTTCAAGCATTAGGAGAAAGAAAATAATGAAAAATATATTAGTCACAGGATGTGCAGGTTTTATAGGAAGTAATTTTGTACCATATTTTTTAGATAAATATCCAGAGTATAAACTTATAAACTTAGATTTATTGACTTATGCAGGAGATTTGAAAAATCTATCAGAAGTAGAAGATAATCCTAGATATAAATTTATCAAAGGAGATATCTGTAATCGTGCGTTGGTAGAGTTTATATTTGATGAGTATGATATAGAGGGTGTTATACACTTCGCAGCAGAGTCTCATGTAGATAACTCTATCAAAAACCCTGGTATATTTGTGGAAACAAATGTCAATGGTACATTTACTCTTATAGATGTTGCAAGAGCTTATTGGATGAATAAACCATTTGAGTATAAAGAGGATTATCAAAAGTGTAGATTTCATCATATAAGTACAGATGAAGTATATGGTACACTAAATGAAATTGACCTATTCACAGAGGAGACACCGTACGCACCCAACTCTCCATATAGTGCATCTAAAGCAAGTAGTGATATGATAGTAAGAAGCTATCAAGAGACTTATGGAATGAATACAGTCATTACAAATTGTAGCAATAACTATGGTCCAAAACAGCATGATGAAAAATTAATTCCTACTATCATAAGAAAAGCATTAGCAGGTGAGTCTATCCCTATCTACGGAGATGGCAAAAATATCCGTGATTGGCTTTTCGTCCTTGACCACTGTAAAGGGATAGATTTAGTCTATCATACAGGAGTTGAAGCTAATGTATATAATATCGGTGGAAGAAATGAGAGAACAAACCTACAGATAGTTGATAGTATTTGCCATATTTTAGATAAGGAAGTACCAAAAGAGCAAAGCTATAAAGAGCTAATAACCTTTATAGAAGATAGAGCAGGACACGATAGAAGATATGCTATTGATGCTACTAAGCTTGAAAATGAGCTAGGGTGGATGGCTGATGAGGACTTTGATAGTGGGATTGTGAAGACTATTGAGTGGTATTTTAGAAAATATGGAGTTAAATAAGCATCTAATCTATATTTAGATATAATCTCACCAATAAAATTAAAAAGAAAATCAAATATGAAAACTATAAAAAAATGTCTCTTTCCTGCTGCTGGTTATGGTACAAGATTTTTACCTGCTACCAAAGCTACACCCAAAGAGATGCTACCAATACTTACCAAACCACTTATCCAGTATGGTGTAGAAGAAGCTGTAGAAGCTGGAATAAGCACTATGGCTATCATAACAGGTAGAGGTAAGAGAGCTATAGAAGACCATTTTGATATATCTTATGAACTAGAGCATCAGATAAAAGGTGGCTCAAAAGAAAACCTACTTACTGATATTCGCTCACTCATTACCAATTGTACATTTTCATACACGAGACAAGTCCAAATGAAAGGACTAGGTCATGCTATCCTAACAGGAGAGACACTTATAGGAGATGAAGCATTTGCTGTAATATTGGCAGATGATTTGTGTACCAATAAGAAAGATAATATACTCCAACAGATGATAAAAATTTATGAGAGATATGAGTGTTCAGTAGTAGCTATAGAAGAAGTCCCACTAGATGAGACCTCTAAATACGGCATCATAGCAGGAGAGCTTATAGATGGTTCTGACAATGTCTATAGAGTGAGTGATATGGTAGAAAAACCTGAACCCAAAGATGCTCCAACAAATATGGCCATCATAGGTAGATATATACTCACTCCTGATATATTTGATATACTCAAAACAACACAAGCAGGTAAAGGTGGAGAGATACAAATCACAGATGCACTTCTCACACAAGCAAAGCAAGGCAAGGTGATAGCATATAAATTTGAGGGTAAGAGATTTGATTGTGGGAGTGTAGATGGCTTTGTTGAAGCTACTAATTGGTTTTATGAGAAGAGAAAGGAATTATAATATGACTAATATAATATTATGTGGAGGTAGTGGTACTAGACTTTGGCCTATAAGTAGAACACTTATGCCCAAACAATTTGTAAAACTATTTGACGATAAATCACTATTTCAACTTACAGTAGAACGCAATGAATCATTATGTGAACAACAGTTTATTATATCAAATGCAGAACAGTATTTTTTGGCAGTAGATCAACTTGAAGAACTTTCAGTAGATAATAATAAGTTTTTATTAGAACCTATAGGTAGGAATACTGCTCCTGCCATCGCTCTTGCTTGTTTATCATTAGATAAAGATGAAATTGTACTTGTCTCTTCATCTGATCATTTAATTAAAAACATGACTGAATATAGTAAAATATTGAAAAAAGCAAAAGTATTAGCAGAAGATAATAATCTCGTTACCTTCGGTATTACTCCTGAATATCCAGAGACAGGTTATGGATATATAGAGTCTAAAGGAGAAGATGTAAAAGCTTTTCATGAAAAGCCAGATATTAATACAGCACAAAAATATATTGTTGCTCAAAATTTCTATTGGAACTCTGGTATTTTCTGCTTTAAAGCAGGTGTCTTTTTAGAAGAGTTAGAAAAATATTCTCCTCGAATTTATAAAACATCAAAAATAGCTTATCAAAATACAAAATCTAATGATTTGATTCGTATATCTTATGAAGATATGATGTCTATACCTGAAGATAGTATTGACTATGCAGTTATGGAAAAAAGTTCTAAAGTAAAAGTTGTAGCTTCTGATATAGACTGGTCAGATTTAGGAAGTTTTGATGCATTAGATAAAGAAATAGAGAAAGATAAATATGGAAATACAAATAATGAACATCTCTACACAATAGATTCAAAAAATAATTTTATATATTCTAAAGATAGAGCTATTGCACTTGTTGGTATAGAAAATCTTATTGTTGTAGATACTCCTGATGCACTACTTATATCACAAAAAGGTATATCTCAAAAAGTAAAAAAAATTGTATCTAAGCTAAAAGAGAATGAGAGTGAATTACATCATATTCATCTCACAGCACACCGTCCTTGGGGTACATATACTATATTAGAAGATACTCCTGGTTATAAGATAAAAAGAATTGTGGTAAAGCCAGGAAAAAGACTTAGTTTACAAAAGCATTTTCACCGAAGCGAACACTGGATAGTAGTATCAGGGACAGCTACGGTAACAATTGGAAAAGAGACACAAATAATCAGACCAAATGAATCTACTTATATAAAGATGGGTGAAATTCACAGATTAGAAAATGAAGGTAAAATAGATATAGTTCTTATAGAAGCACAAGTAGGTGAATATACAGGTGAAGATGACATAGTAAGGATAGATGATGATTTTAAGAGAGTTTAATTGAAAAATATTTTTTTAGCTATTTGGGCTTATAGATACTTTATAGTTTCATCTATAAAAACAGAATTTT
>DAOVZV010000138.1 GCA_030634925.1 Sulfurovum sp. | reverse complement strand
GTTCCTCCAATATTATATCCGTTATACCAACTATTTACCTCTTCAAAAGTATCTGCTAACTCATAATCTTTTAGCATTTTCTTGACTTCATCAGTAGTAAATCCAAATCTATCACTAAACTCTCTATCTAGCAAAGTATAAACTTCTATATTATTCAAATCACTAAATATAGACTCTTTGGATACTCTCAAAATACCAGTAAGCACAGCTTTTTGTAGATATGTATCATTATCTTTGAGTACAGCACCCATAAAGGTCTTGAAAAATCCTACTATCTCTTCATAGTAACCCTTGATAAATCCAGTTTGGATTGGTGTATCGTATTCATCTATTAATATTATGCACTTTTGTTTATAAGCGATGGTTAGGAGTCGTGATAGAAGTTTAAAAGAGTCTCCAATATCTACAATATCAGCCTCTTCATTTAATATTTTATCTACTCTTATTTTTTCTATAGGAGATAAATCTAAATCTAAAATTACTTTTCGGTATCTATTAAATTCATTGGATACCAATCTCTTAATCCTACGAAAACTATCTTGAAAGTTATTCTCTTTGACATCTTTAAATGTGATATATATAATAGGGTATTTATTACACTCACTCATAATCCTATCATCATTTGATATATTTAGATTATTAAATAAATGCCTATTATCCTCTTCTATATCAAAGAAATATCGTAGCATACTAAGATTAAGAGTCTTACCAAATCTTCTAGGACGAGGGAGTAAAATTACTTTGGCACTATTATCTATAATCTCTTTGATAAAATCTGTCTTATCTATATAGTAATCTTCATCTTCTATGATAGATTTGAAATCACTTTTGCCTATGGGTAGTTTTTTCATAATATGGACTCTTTTTGATTATTATATCATAATTTAAATAGCCATTTTATAAAATCAATCCATACCACTCATATCAAATTTCTCTCCACTCTTTTGTGTTTTTACATATAGTAGATGAGCGTATATCACTTGATAAGATACCCATCCAAAAGATAATATAGTTGATGCTCCTGCTAGATAGATTAGGGGAGTTATCCATATTGATAGGAGTAGAGATATTATGACTATGCTATGTATCCAAAAGTGTTTTTTGGCTGTTTTGGGGTGGATTACTTCGTGCATCATTGGAGCTTTGTAGTATCCTTGGGCGTTGAGATGAAACCATGTTAGAAATGGTACTATCTTGTAAAACATTGCAAATATAATACTCAAAGCAAATGAGACAAAAGCTACACTAGATATAGAGTTTATCCAATCTAAAGAGAAAATTTTATAGGCTATCGCAAATAGCATACTCACAATAAGACTCGTTAATCCCAATCTCCAAAACCATATTGTAGCATCTGCTAGAGGTCGTTTCTTTTGGGATAGTCTGTATAGTGTCAATAGGCTAAATGATATAAGTAAAATAGACATCATTATCCCACCTATAAAAGGCATAAATATAGAAAATATCAATATAACAAAGAGAGTCAAAGGTAGATATTTCCCTACCAACGATGGATATGGAGGAGTGACATAAAACATCTCTATCACCTGAAAAGATATAGAAAATATCAAGAGAGTAATCCATCCAAATAGTCCAAAACTATAATGGGCTACTTTGATTTGCATATAATATATCCCATCGACTACTCCTGCTAAACTCAATGATAGATATATAGCCAAAAATATAGTCACACCAAAGGCAACTAATGCAAAAAGCATTCCCCTAGATGATGAAGTATGATGGGCGACAAGTAGTAGTCTATTGCCCATTAGCACAATAGCACCCAATAGAGATAATCCCAAAAGTATAGATGCGTAAATAAATAAATATGAAAATTGTGGCAAATTAAATGCCAAAAGTAGAGAGATGAGTCCAAATACAAATAATATCTGAATAGTCCAAGACCAACCCACAGGAGCAGATATTACCACACCACCAATGACTGGTAACATCTGAAACAAAGCACCCAACATAAAAGAAGCCATTACACCCAAAGTAAGTGTATGCACAATGGTTATAGCTCCAATAGATGATAAATCAAAAATATCTACACCATATAAAAGGATAAAGATACCTGATAATACTCCAAATAGTGATGCTACAAAAAAGAGTCTAAATATCACTCCAATTGGTGGGGCTTGGTCTAGTGATAATCCATTTTGTTGAAACATTATTTACCTTATACTTAGAGTTTTTCTACCAAACTACTTAAATCTATATCACGGTTTGCAGAGATAATTATATGCCAAATGTTATCTTCTTCTACAGAAACAGACACAAGTCCTCTAGCTTCTGCTATAGGAAACAGAGGCATAGGATTTTTATTGTTTATCATATATAGATAATCTCCATCTTTGAGATTGTTCAGTATATCTGTAGCCTTTTCTAGTGGCTCTGGGTGTTGCATTTTACGACTATCCAAGACTATTTTATTCATATAGTAACTGCTTTCATCTTTTCCAAAGTCTCTTCTTTGAGTGCTTGAGGTAAAGCACGGTCACACATAGAGTACAACATCTGTTCCTCTTTCATATTGTGCTGTTGTAAGAGTATCATCATAGATTCTGCTAGTGACAAATATGCGTCTTTGTCTTCTGCTTCTATAGATGCTGCCATTTTGCCTATCAAATCTCTTATCTGCTCATGCTCATACTTCATAACCATCGTAGGACCTTGAGCATTACCTGTTTGGTTTTCAAATGCAGGGAATAGTTCATCTTCTTCTTTTTTGAAGTGTCTAATAGTATCATTTGCAAATGCCAAAAATCTCTCACCTGCTACACTCCACTCTGCTAATGCAACTGCCTCTTCTGCTTTTGCAAAAAGCGTATCACACTCTCTATGTTCGTCTCTCATATAGTTTGTTATTATCACTTCTATTCCCCTGTTTTTGATATTGTAATTAATTTGTCTCTTTGAGCATCTATCAAGATACGCTTGACTCTATCTTGCCATAACTTACCAAATGCTACTTTCTCTTCATCAGATGCAACTCCTTGCATCATTTTGCCCATAAGAGGAGTCATCTCAGGCGATATACCTACAGAAGATGGGTCATAATCTATATCTATGCTATCTCCATTGTCTATGCGTACTAGCCTTAACTCTCTACTCATATCCGTATCATAATCCAATAGATTATTACGGCTCATCTTACCTTTGATACCTTTGAAGCCACTATCTCCACTAGCACCCATCACAAAAGATACAACTGTAGCTATCACACCAGTTACACCATCACTTTGTCCATCTCTCATCTGCACACGGATACCACCTCGAACAGGCAATCCATTAGGATATAATCGACTTACACCCTCTAGTGCCATCAGATAAGCACCTGCGACAGTAGGACAAGAGTGTCCTGCTAGTTTGACACAATCGAGATATGTAATCTCCATCTGTCCTCCATCAAAAGCACCCAAAAAACCACTAAGTGGGTCGGTGAGTTTGATACTCTCTACATCGTCAAAAAAAGAAGGGTATTTCATAAGTCTATCCTCAAAAGTAAATAAAAAGTAGTATATTCACTTTTGGTAGTTGAAGTATTGATAAATATCAATTTTGTAGATTAACATACAATTAACAATTTTGATATATAATTTTACAGATTGAATATATCCCCAAAATTTATCAGTCATCAAAAATGTAAATCCAAGATAAATCCCATAATTTATCTTTGGATTTTTCTACTATAAATTAAGCTAAGTTTTGTTATCATTTTTTTCTCAAAAGAATTTTAGATATAAAAGCTTTTAGTAAATTTTATTTTTTTCTTTCTTAATAATCTAGTAATTTAAATAAATAATTTGTTATTAAAGGATACTTATGAATGATAACTTAATAGAAACAGATAATTTTACTTGGAATTTTGATGTAAATGTTTTTAAGCTCCTTGGAAGTCAATTAATATCAGATAAATTTACGGCTATTATAGAGTTAGTTAAAAATTCTTATGATGCAAATGCAACAGAAGTTCATATTGATTTTATTGACTCTCATGACCCTAAAAATGGTAAAATAGTTATTTCCGATAATGGTTTTGGTATGTCTAAGGATGATATTCAAAATAAATGGATGAAAGTGGGTACAAATAGTAAGCGAAATACAAAATTTTCTCCTAAACCATTTAATCGAGTTCTTTTAGGAGAGAAAGGTATCGGTAGATTTGCCATTGAAAAAATAGCTAATCATATTATATTAGAAAGTCAAGAATCTTCAAAAAATATTTTACATAAGTTAGAAATTAATTGGAGTGAATATGAAAAAGCTATTAAGACTAATATACCACCTTTATTTACAACTATTAAGAATAAATATTCTGCATTGAACCCACTATCTACAAATGAGATAATAAATCAAGGTACAATTTTACATTTTAACTCATTAAAAGAAATTTGACCATCTTCTTTTATCTATACCCAAAATATCTCGATATTTATCTACACCTTCCTCTGTTGATTCTATCTCAACAAAAGGTGTAGCTAAAATACCATCCAGATATACCTTAAATCCATCTATCATAAGGTCTTTACTTTTATAAGCTAATTTAAATTTCTTTCTATCTTTTGAATCAAAATAATAAATATGTATTTTAATAAATCCAAAAGATTTTTTATCTATTTCCAATATTTCTAATTC
>DAOVZV010000004.1 GCA_030634925.1 Sulfurovum sp. | reverse complement strand
ATTTAATATAGATAGAGCCTCTTCATAAAATTCTGAAAGTTTTTCATCTCGTGCTAGAGTATTGGCTACTTCACTATTAAGTTCAATACTATACTTATCAAAAAGTGCTTGTTGAGTTTCATTCATAGCTAATACTTCACCATCTATTTGCACTTTTTTGGTTTGAGATTTTGGGGTATTAGTTGTTGTTTTCTTTTTGGCATAAGAGTCTTTGAGTCCAACTATTTTATTGAATACTGGCTTTTCATCTGTGTAATCAATAGGGTCAGCATAAAAATATCCAAGCCGTTCAAATTGAAATCTCTCATCAGGTTTATCTGTGATAACAGCAGGTTCAATTAAAGCATTTTTAATAATCTTGAGAGAATTTGGGTTTATATCTTCTATTCCCTCAGGTGCTTCGTTTACAAATAGTCTATCATAAACTCGCACTTCTACTTTTTTAGACTCTTTTGCACTTACCCATTGAATAGCACTTTTTACTTTTATACCACTTGTATCAGACCCACTTTTAGAGTCAGCATGATACTCTGCTTTTATCTCTGTGATATTTCCATTAGCATCTTTGATAACCTCTTTACAAGAGATAATATAAGCATGTCTAAGTCTCACTGATTGATTGGGTGTAAGACGGAAATATCCTTTGGGAGGGTTCTGCATAAAATCATCTCGTTCAATATAAATCTCTTTTGAAAAAGGTAATATCCGTGAGCCATCTTTGGGTACATCATGTGGGTAATATGGAGCATCAATCTCTTCCATACCATCATAATTGGTTATCGTTACTTTTAATGGGTCTAGTACACATAATACTCTAGGTACTTTTGTATTCAAATCATCTCTTATAGCAAATTCAAGCTGTGCAACATCAACCATTGAGTTGGCTTTGGCTATCCCAATACTATCACAAAAATTCAAGATAGATTCTGGTGTATAACCTCTTCTTTTGTATCCTGCAATAGTAGGTAAACGAGGGTCATCCCAACCATTTACTTTTTTACTTTTGACCAGTTCCAAAAGCTTTCGTTTACTCATAACTGTATAGTTGATACCAAGTCGTGCAAATTCATATTGATAAGGTCGCAGTGGTGTAAGTCCTAGAGTATCAAGTACCCAATTATAAATATCACGGTTATTTTCAAACTCTAGTGTACAGATAGAGTGAGAAATACCCTCAATATAATCAGATAAACAGTGAGCAAAATCATACATAGGATAGATAGACCACTCATCTCCTGACCGAAAGTGGTGAGCATGTCTGATACGATATAGAAGTGGGTCTCGCATTTTCATATTAGATGCACTCATATCAATTTTGGCTCTTAATACATGTTCTCCATCTTTAAACTCACCATTTTTCATTCGTTCAAAAAGGTCTAGGTTTTCTTCAATCATGCGTTGTGCATATTTACTTCGTTTTCCTGCTTCTGTAACAGTCCCACGAAGTTCACGCATCTCTTCTTCATTTGTACTATCAACATAAGCTTTATCCATTTTGATAAGTGTAACAGCATAATCATATATCTTATGGAAATAATCAGAAGTAAACTTTACATTATCACCCCAATCAAAACCAAGCCACTCTACAGCATCTTTGAGAGCCTCAACAAATTGTGTATCTTCTGAGGTGGGGTTCGTATCATCCCTTCTAAGATTACATTGACCATTATAATCATTTGCAATACCAAAATTAATGACTATTGACTTAGCATGTCCAATGTGTGGGAAACCATTAGGCTCTGGTGGAAATCTTGTAATAACTTCTCTATTTTTACCTGATTTTAAATCTTCTTCAACTATTGTGCGTAAAAAATCTTTACTCTTATTCATTATTAAACCTTTTGATTTTGGAACTCTTATAATAATTGTATTTTATCAAATTAGAATTTATATTGTCTTAGAGGGGGGAGATAGTAGGGTGCGTAATCACGCACCTTAAAACAAGGTGCGAAAAATCGCACCCTACATAAAATATTATTATGATTGAGTTATTGTTATATCATCGTTGTCTATCATACCTGTACCTACTGGTATTAGCCTACCGATTACGACATTCTCTTTTAGGTCTTCTAGTCCGTCTATTGTACCTGCTATAGATGCTGATGTTAGGACTTTTGTAGTATCTTGGAATGATGCTGCTGATATGATACTATCTGCACCAACTGCTGAACGAGTGATACCTACTAGCATTGGTTCTGCTATAGATGGCTCTCCTCCTAATCCTAGGACACTTTGATTTTCTTCTTTAAATTTACGGCGAGATACTATATCTCCTGCTATAAATTTACTATCTCCACTATCTACAATCTTAACTTGTCTCATCATCTGAGAAGTTACGATTTCGATATGTTTATCAGAGATATTTACCCCTTGTCTTCTATATACCATTTGTACTTCTGATACGATATATTCATATAGGGCTTTCTCTCCTAGGGCTGCTAGTATATCGTGGCTAGATATAGTACCGTCTGTGAGTTTCTCTCCTGCGTGAACATACTCACCAGTATTTACTAAGGCTACTTTGTTTTTATCTACAAACTGCTCTGTGATTTGACCATTGTCTCCTGATACTATCAGTCTCTCTTTTCCTCTGAGAGGTTTACCGAAGCTTACAACACCATCAATCTGAGCGATAAGTGCTATATCTTTTGGTCGTCTAGCCTCTAGTAGTTCAGATACTCTAGGAAGACCCCCAGTAATATCTTTGGACTTGATAGCTGCTTTTGGTGTTTTGGCTAGTATATCTGCTATGCTTACGGTATCACCATCTTTGACAAAGAGGATAGTTTTGGGGTCTAGCTGATAACGGATTATATCACCTGAATCAGTAGCAAGAATAATAGCAGGTTTATATACTGTTGCTATATGTTCATTTAGCTCCAATCTAGTCTCACCAGTCACTTCATCAAACTCTTCTATAGCAGTTACACCAGGGATAATATCTTCAAATTTGAGAGTACCTTTTTGTTCTGCGATAATAGGCTCTGAGTATGGGTCCCATTCTGCTATTACTACTTGTGTCGTCATCTCTGGAGAAGAGATTAAATCTCCTCTTTGTATAGTAGCATCACCATCTATCTGAAGTACTGAACCTCTGGAGATATAGTGTCTTGAAGCCTCTCTATTGTTATCATCAACGATTACAGCAAATAGACCTTTTTCTAGTACAGCTTCACCCTTTTTACTCTCATTATGCTCTTCTAGGTAATCACCTTTGAGTAGGAAGTATTTCACTTTTCCTCTAGCTTCAGAGACTACATTTTGAGTTACAGGCGCACCATCTTCTACTTTGAGTTCAGAAGCAAAAGGTACACGACTAGGAACTGACCAACCCTCGTTGATAACTTCAACTATAGAGTCACCCTCTTTGACTATATCACCATCTTTTAGAGGCAAGAATAGTTTACCCTCAATCTTACCAGCAACACCTGCTAGTTCGTTTGATTTGGCAACATCTGATTTTCTGATATTATATTTAACTTCACTCTTGCCAGTAGCTTTGACCGATATAACATACTCATCATGAGTAACTACTAGAGATATTTTACCATCTATCACTGCTTTTATCTTTGGCTCAACCAAAAGTACACCAGCATTTCTTCTGTTTGCTACGATTAGGTTATTTTCTCTATTTCTATATACATTTAGATTATAGTATCTAATAAAGCCCTCTTTGGTAGCGATAACTTGTCTATCTTCTTTACCTGCTGTAGCTGTTCCACCTGTATGGAAAGTACGAAGTGTAAGCTGTGTTCCTGGCTCACCAATTGATTGTGCGGCAATTACTCCGACTGCTTCGCCTCGTTTTACTATTTTGTTATCAGCCATATTTAGACCATAACATTTTGCACAGATACCTCTTTTGGCTTTACAAGTTGATGGAGCTCTCATAACAACAGAACGAACACCTGCTTCTTGTACTCTCATAGACATCTCTTCATCTATCATCGTACCCTCACTTACAAGTACCTCTGATGTGATTGGGTCGATAATATCATCTGATAATACTCTTCCATAGATACGGTCTGATAGTGGCTCAATCATCTCGTTACCTACTACAATATCAGATACTTCTACACCCTCATGAGTACCACAATCAATAGTAGCAATCTTGACATTTTGTGCAACATCAATTAGCTTTCTTGTAAGATAACCAGCATTGGCTGTCTTTAGGGCTGTATCTGCTAGACCTTTTCTCGCTCCGTGAGTCGAGATAAAGTATTCAAGAACATTTAGACCCTCACGGAAGTTGGAAGTAATTGGTGTCTCAATAATAGAACCATCTGATTTTGCCATTAGACCCCTCATACCTGAAAGTTGTCTAATCTGAGCAGCCGAACCTCTAGCCCCAGAATCTGCCATCATGTGAACAGAGTTAAATCCATCTTTATCTGCTTTGATAAGTCCCATAAGACCCTCTGCTATAGAGTTGTTCGCATCTGTCCAAATATCAATAATCTTGTTATATCGCTCTTGGTCTGTAAGTAGTCCTGAACCATATTGTCGTTGTATCTCTTTTACTTCTTCTTTGGCAGATATTACTAGTTTATCTTTGATTTCAGGTATCTTGATATCATCAATAGAGATAGATACTCCAACTTTTGTAGCATATTTGAAACCCATATCTTTGAGATTATCAAGGAAAGTAGCTGTTTTTGATACTCCACCTATCTTGTAGATATAATCAACCAACGCTCCAATATCTTTTTTCTTTAGGATTTTATTCCAGTACTTCTCTGGCACATAATCAGGAATGATAGATTTGAGTATCAATCTACCTGCTGTAGATATAGTGATATGTCCATCCACTACCGTCCTAATACGAGCATTGAGGTCAAGTGATTGTTGTTCAAAAGCAATTTCAACTTCTTCTACATTTGCAAATAATTTATGCTCACCTTTTACATCATTTTTCTCTAGTGTAAGATAATATAGTCCCAAAATCATATCTTGTGATGGAACTGCGATAGCCTTACCTGAAGCAGGAAGCAAGATATTCATAGATGCCAACATCAATACTTTTGCCTCTGCTATTGCTTTGTCTGACAAAGGAATATGTACAGCCATTTGGTCACCATCGAAGTCGGCGTTGAACGCAGAACAGACAAGTGGATGAAGCTGAATAGCTTTACCCTCAATTAGTTTAGGGTGAAACGCTTGGATAGATAGTTTGTGAAGCGTTGGCGCACGGTTTAGAAGTATTGGATAGTTATCAACAACCTCTTCAAGACACTCCCATACTTCATTCTCTTTTGTCTCTATCATCTTTTTGGCTTGTTTGAGAGTAGTAGCGTAACCTTTCTCTTCTAGCTTTGCCATAAGGTGTGGCTTGAATAGCTCAATTGCCATAATCTTTGGTAGTCCACACTCATCCATACGCAAATCAGGACCAACGACAATAACAGACCGTCCAGAGAAATCCACCCTTTTACCTAGTAAGTTTTGTCTAAATCTACCTTGCTTACCCTTGATAACTTCTGATAGTGATTTTAGAGGTCTTTTGTTTGCACCTTTTACAGCGTTTCCTCTTCTACCATTATCAAATAGTGCATCAACTGCTTCTTGAAGCATTCTTTTTTCGTTTCTTACAATAATCTCTGGAGCGTCTAGTTCTACTAGTCTTTTGAGTCTTTGGTTACGGTTGATTACTCTTCTATAGAGGTCATTTACATCTGAAACGGCAAACTTACCACCATCAAGACTTACAAGTGGTCTCAAATCTGGTGGAAGAACTGGAAGTTGAGTTAGCATCATCCACTCAGGACGGTTTCCTGAGTGCAAAAATGCCTCTATTACTTTGAGTCTCTTTACGATAGTTTTTCTTTTTGCTTCTGATTTTGTAGCTTGGATATCTAGTTTGAGCTGATTAAACATATCTACTAGGTCTAAGTCTGCTAATAACTCTTGGATAATCTCTCCACCCATTCTAGCATCCAAATCACTATCACCAAATCTCTGTACTATCTGCTGATACTGCTCTTCATTTAGAACATCATATCTAGCTAGTGGGTTTGTACCCTCACTATCATAACTAGCATCACCAGCACTTTTGACAATATATGCTTCATAATATAATACTCTCTCCAAATCTTTCATCTTGACACCCAAAAGTGTACCGATACGAGATGGCAATGAGCTTACATACCATATATGAGCCACAGGAGCGATAAGGTCAATATGTCCCATACGGTTTCGTCTCACTTTTGAAGTAGTTACTTCAACTCCACACTTCTCACAAACTACACCTTTGTAACGCATCTTTTTGTATTTACCACATAGACACTCATAGTCTCTAATTGGTCCAAATATCTTGGCACAAAATAGACCATCTCTTTCAGGTTTGAGAGTTCTATAGTTGATTGTTTCTGGTTTTTTTACTTCACCACAACTCCATGACAAGACTTTCTCTGGACTAGCAACTCTAAGTCTTAGTGCTGCTATATCTTTTGGTCTCTCTTCACTATTCAAATCAATTAGCGTTAAACTATCTAAAAACTTACTCATCTTCACCCTCCACTTCTTTTTTGCTCTCATATAACTCTGTATCTAGTCCCAATGCCTGAAGCTCTTTTGTCAATACAAACATAGTCTCTGGTACACCTGATTCTGGTACAGACTCACCTTTGGTAATAGCTCTATAAGCTCTTGCTCTACCCTCTACATCATCAGACTTGATAGTAAGCATCTCTTTTAGTGTATGAGCTGCTCCATAAGCTTCCAATGCCCATACCTCCATCTCTCCAAATCTCTGACCACCAAATAGTGCTTTACCACCAACTGGTTGTTGAGTAACTAATGAATATGGTCCAGTACTTCTAGCATGAACTTTCTCATCTACAAGGTGATGGAGTTTTAGCATATACATATATCCCACATTTACTTTCTCTATCATCTGTTCACCAGTCTTACCATCAAACAAGACCATCTTACCATCACTATCTATCTTTGCCATCTCAAATAGTTTGTCAAACTCTTCTTGGTTAGTACCCTCAAATACAGGGGCTGCAAATTTGACTCCATTACTCCAATCTCTACCATAAACTATAAGCTCATCATCGCTCATATTGGTCAATAACTCTTTGGCATTCATCAATTTAGCTACATCTGCTATAGCTATCATCTTCTCTCTCAAATCTTTTACAAATGTCTCTTTTTGCTGTGTAAATATCTCATCTATCTGCTCACCTAGATTTTTACCTACAAGTCCCAAATGCACTTCAAGGATTTGACCTATATTCATCCGTGATGGAACTCCTAGAGGATTTAAGATTAAATCAACTGCTCTTCCATCTTCTTGGTATGGCATATCAATTTCAGGTACGATATTAGATACGATACCTTTGTTTCCGTGTCGTCCTGCCATCTTGTCTCCGACTTTTAGCTTTCTTTTTGTAGCTATATAAATCTTGACAAGTTTAGTCACACCTGATGGTAATATATCATCTTTTTCTAGTACACTTAGCTTCTCTTCGTGTTCTATTTTGAGTCTTTTTTTCTGCTTTAGGAAGTAGTTTTTGAGTGATTCATACTCATTTTGTACACTACTTGCATAACACTGGACAACACCTCTAAGTGCAAATCTATTTACAGCTTTTAGTATATCTTCGGTAATTGTATCACCCTCTTGATATACGACATCTCCAATAGTTACCTCTTTTACCAAAATCTCTGCAGATAGGTAGTTTGATATTCTTAGTATCTCTTCTCTATCTATCATCAATAATTGGTCGTGGTGGTCTCCATCAAGAACAGCTTTTTCCTCTTCATACGCTTGGATAGCTCTTGCATCTTTCTCATAGCCTTTTTTCGTAAAGACTTTGATATCTACAACTACACCCTCCATAGACGCTGAACAGTATAGAGATTTATTGACAACATGACCAGCTTTTTCACCGAAGATAGCTCTTAGAAGTCTCTCTTCTGGTGTCGGTTTTATCTCACCTTTTGGACTGATTTTACCTACTAATATCATCCCTGCTTTGACATAAGTACCAATCTGAACTATACCACTCTCATCAAGATGCAATAGCTCATCTTCACGAATATTTGGAATATCTCTTGTTATCTCTTCTGTACCGTGCTTGAGTTCTCTAGCCTCTACCTCTTTTTCGTAAGTATGAACAGATGTAAATGTATCTTCACGGATAAGTCTCTCTGATATGATAATAGCATCTTCATAGTTGTATCCATACCAAGGCATAAACGCAACACGAATATTTTTACCAATGGCAAGTTCGCCTTGGTCCATATTTGCACCATCACCAATTACCTGTTTTGCAGATACTTTATCACCTAGTTGTACTATTGGTGTTTGAGTAAATGTAGTATTTTGGTTGGTTCTCATATTCTTTTCAAGTGGATAATGGTCTATAAATACACCTTTATCATCTTCACCCATTACATAGATATTTTTACCATCTACTTTCTCTACTGTACCTTCTCTTTGGGCTTTTACACACTCCCACGCATCACGGCTAACGATAGCTTCCATACCAGTACCGACCATTGGAGCTTCTGTCTTTAGAAGTGGCACGGCTTGTCGTTGCATGTTTGAACCCATCAATGCACGGTTGGCATCATCGTGTTCTAGGAACGGAATAAGCGCAGCAGCAGAACCAGAAATCATAAGAGGAGAAATATCAATCAAATCAACTCTTTTGGCATCATTTAGTTCGATATTTCCATTTAGTCTAGTCTCGATAAGCTCTTCGACGATATATCCCTCTTCACTTACAACAGTTGAAGCAGGTGCTATACACTTGTCCTCTTCTTGTGTAGCTGTGATATATACTATCTCATCAGTTACTTTGGTATCTTTTACCACTTTATATGGAGCTTCGATAAATCCATGTTCATTTACTTTGGAATAAGTAGCAAGTGTATTGATTAGACCAATATTTTGACCCTCTGGAGTCTCTATTGGACATATTCTACCATAGTGAGTTGGATGAACATCTCTAACTTCAAATCCTGCTCTCTCTTTGACTAGACCACCCTCACCTAGTGCTGATAGTCTTCTTTTGTGTGTCACTTCTGATAGTGGATTTGTCTGGTCCATAAACTGTGAAAGTTGTCCACTAGAGAAAAATTCCAAAATCGTATTTGTAATCATCTTTGAGTTTACCAAGTCATGAGGCATAAGCTCATCAAGAGTACCAGATACTGTAGTCATCTTGTCCTTGATAGCTTTTTGCATCTTGATTAGACCATTGTGAAGCTCATTACCTAGAAGCTCACCAATAGCTCTAATTCTTCTGTTTCCTAGGTGGTCTCTATCATCTATATGACCTTGACCATTTTTGACTTTGATAAGATATTTAACTGTATTTATCAAATCTTCAGATGTAAGAATAGTAGCATACTCAGGAATATCCAATCCTAACTTATGGTTCATCTTCATTCGTCCGACTTTTGTAAGGTCATATCTCTCTGGGTCAAAGAACAACTGTCTCAAAAATGCTTTTGCCGCTTCAGGAGTTACAGGCTCACCAGGTCTCATCACTTTGTATATACGAATAGCTGATAGTACATTTTCATCTTCTATCTGCTCTGTCTGCTTAAGTAGTCTAAGACTCTCATTATCTGCGATAAACGCATTGATAATAGACCTATCAGCACCCTCAGCCAAGTCATTGATAATCTCTATAGTCTCAATACCTTGTTCTATCATCTTTTTGAGACGACTCTCATCTAGTGATGCTACTGTATCATATAGTATCTCTCCACTCTCTTGGTCTATTACAGGCTTAGATAAGTGTCTCTCCATCAATACATCTACAGGATACTCTATCCACTCTAGTCCTTCATCAAGCAACTTTTGAGCTTTTTTCTTTGTAAGTCTTTTTCCTGCGTTTACGATAGTATTGCCATCTATATCTTTGACATCATAATCTGCACGACCTTGGAAATCTTCTACATCAAATTTGACAAGAAATCTATTCTCTTTGATAGTTATCTCTTTTGTCGAGTAAAATAGTTTTACAATATCATCTTTTGAGTAGTCTAATGCTCTAAATATGATAGTAACTGGTATCTTTCTTCTTTTGTTTATTCTTGCATAGAGTATATCTTTTGAGTCATACTCAAAGTACAACCAAGAACCTCTATCAGGAATAATCTGAGCAGAATAGAGCAGTGGACTACCGATAGTTGTCCCCTCTTCTTCTTTGAATATAACTCCTGGACTTCTATGAAGTTGATTTACGATAACTCTCTCAACACCATTGACAACAAAAGATGTTCTATCTGTCATCAAAGGAATATCACGAACAAAAACAGCTTGTTCTTTTATATCTTTTGGGTCAATCTTCTCACCAGTTTTTTCATCTCTATTCCATATAGTAAGTGCTATATTCATCTTTAGAGATACGCTATAAGTAAGACCTCTCTCCATACACTCACGAACTGTATATTTTGGCTTTAGTACCTCTGAATTTTTGTATGTTAGAGTTACTCTATTTTGTTGGTCGTGTATAGGGAATGCTGACCTAAATACTCTCTCTAATGTAGAGTTCTTTCTATCTTTTTCGCCTAACATCAAAAAATTCTCATAACTTTTTTGTTGTAATTGTAGTAGGTTTGGTATTTCTATTTCTCTAGGTGTTTTTGAAAAATCAACACGCAATCTATTACCAGAATGTAAAGAGTTTAACATGGGCTATCCTTAATATGGTTAGTAAGTATGGTTTGTAGTAAATTAGTTTTGTAAATGCATTAGATACACAAAGAAGCTATAAGAGGGTATGAAATGTCTCCGTATAGTTTTTCACTATATCTAAGTAGGTTATGCGTCTAGGAATAAATCCTAGACTCTCTTAAATAATAAAAATTATTTAAGCTCACAAGCTGCACCAGCTTCTTCGATTTGTTTTTTGAAAGCTTCAGCTTCGTCTTTTGATACACCCTCTTTAAGTACAGATGGTACATCTTCAACAGCACCTTTAGCCTCTTTAAGTCCAAGACCTGTAATAGCTCTTACTACTTTAATAGCATTGATTTTTTTCTCTCCAGCACCAGTAAGAATTACATCAAATTCTGTTTGCTCTTCTACTGCTTCTGCTACTGCTCCACCACCAGATACTACTGTAGCTTGTGCTGATACGCCAAATTTCTCTTCAAATTCTTTTACAAGCTCTGAAAGCTCAAGTACTGACATATTTGAGATAAACTCAAGAACATCTTCTTTAGTTGTTGCCATTTTTAATTCCTTAAAATATATATTATAAATGATATAAAATCATTTTATTTGATGTTCGATAAAATCGAACCTACGCCTCTTCTTCTAACTTCTTAGATAATGCGTCCATACCGATTGTAAAGTTTTGAACTGGTGCATTCCAAACATTAAGAAGCATACCAATAAGGGTATCTCTATCTGGAAGTTTAGCCATAGCATTAATTGTTGCCATATCTGCTACTTTACCTTCGATTAGACCAGTTTTGATTGAGAAATTTTCTTCAAAATCAGTTCCAGCTTTATCTGCTATCTTACAAGCTGTAATTTGAGATTCACTCCAAATTACAATGTTTGTATTTGTAAAAGTAATATCCTCACATCCAGCATTTTTCAATGCAATTTCTGCTAGTTTATTCTTGATAACTTGTACTTTAGCATCTTCATCTTTTGCAAGATTTCTAACTACTTCAAGTTTCTCTACAGTCATACCTTTGTAATCACAAACGATAATAGACCCAGCATCAGTAAACTCTGCTGTCATCTGTGCTACAAGTTCTTCTTTTCTAGTTCTAGTCATATATATTCTCCTTTCGATTTCCAAAAGGGTGTCAAGATTTTCATCTCAACCAATCTATGATTTCTCACAGATATATTAAGCTTTCGCCCCTATTGTCTTTAACCTAAAATAATGAGTACAAATAGTCTCAAACAAAAGTTAATTTATAACTCTTGATTGAAAATAATATATAATCATTCCCACGCAAAGCGTGAGAGTGAGCAAAACTTATTTGATGTCCATAAGTTCTGTAGTGTCTAGCTTGATAGATGGACTCATAGTCAAAGACAATGCAGCATTTGTGATAAATCTACCTTTTGCAGATGCTGGTTTTGCTCTGTTTATAGTCTCTAGTAGAGTTACAAAGTTCTCTTTGATAGCTTCTACAGAAAAAGATATTTTACCTATCCCTGCGTGGATATTACCTTTTTTATCAACTCTAAAGTTTACTTGACCACCTTTTGCATTCTCAACAGCTTTAGTTACATCCATAGTAACTGTACCTGTTTTAGGATTTGGCATAAGACCTTTTGGTCCTAAAATTCTAGCCACTTTTCCAAGTGTACCCATCATATCAGGAGTAGCAATAACGATGTCAAAATCAATTTTACCAGCTTGAATATCTTCGATAAGCTCAGTTGAACCAACCAAGTCAGCACCAGCTGCTTTTGCTTCATCTGCTTTTGCATCTTTTGCAAATACTGCTACTCTAACTGTTTTACCTGTTCCATTTGGAAGAACAACAGAACCTCTAACCATTTGGTCAGCGTGTCTAGGGTCTACATTTAGGTTTAGTGCTATCTCTATAGTCTCATCAAATTTAGCCGATTTAAGACTTTTGAGTGTCTCCATCGCTTCATCAACGCCGTATGCCTTAGAAGCATCTACTTTTTTTAGTAGCTCTTCTCTTTTTTTAGTTAATTTTTTTGCCATTTTATTCTCCGCTTACTATGCTCCCACATATTTAAATCATGTGGTTTTGATTGTCTAAAAGATTAGTCTATAATCTCTACACCCATACTTCTACAACTTCCAGCGATGATATTTGCTGCCATATCTCTGTCATTTGTATTTAGGTCTACGATTTTTTGGTCGATAATCTCATCAAGCTTAGCTTTTGTGATAGAACCTACTTTGTTCAAGATAGGGTTATCTGTACCTTTTTTGATACCTGCTGCTTTTTTGATAAGGTCACTCGCTGGTGGTTGCTTAGTCTCAAATGTAAAACTTTTATCAGCATATACAGTTACAATAACAGGTATTGTAAATCCTGACTTATCTTTTGTTTTCTCATTGAAAGCCTTACAAAATTCCATAATATTTACACCTCTTTGTCCCAATGCAGGACCTACTGGTGGTGATGGATTTGCTGCTCCAGCTGGAATCATCATTTTAAACTTAAAAGCTATCTTTTTTGCCATCTGTTTTTCCTTTGTGTAATTTGACCATTTAGTCTTATATAATTTTTTCTACTTGCGTATAAAGTATCTCAACTGGTGTATTTCTACCGAATATAGATACATTTAGTCTCAACTTACCATGGTCTAAGTCATACTCTTCTACCATACCTGTAAAGTTGGCAAATGGACCATCTACTATCCGTACCATTTCACCTGTCTCAAAATCTACTTTTGGACGAGGTGGAGATTTCTGCTCCATCTTGTCCAAAATTACTTTGATATCTGCTTCCGTAAGAGCTGTTGGAGTCTTTTGTTCACCGATAAATCTAGATACTCTAGGCAGAGATTGTATCTTGTGCCATAAATCAGTATCCAGGTCTATATGTGCAAAAGCATATCCAGAGTATAGCGTTCTCTCTGTTATCTTCTTCTTACCATCTTTTACTTCTATCACCTCTTCTGTAGGGACAACAATTCTCTCAACTTTTTCTTCGATACCATAATCGACAATAAGTTGTTCTATCGCTCTTTTTACAGACTGTTCACTACCAGAGTATGTTTGTATTGCGTACCATTGAAAAGCCATTATTTATCCTATAAAACTGATGATACAATTGATGACATCAAGAAATCAACTAATGCTAAAAATATTGATATTACAGTTACTACTAGAATAACTGCCAAAAATGCTTGTCGTACTTGTACTTTTGTTGGAAATATTACTTTATGAATTTCTGCTTTCGCATTCGATATAAATGTTGAAATTTTTCCCATTATATGTTACCTTTTTATTGTGGCAGGCCAAGAGGGACTCGAACCCACGGCACCTGGTTTTGGAGACCAGTGCTCTACCAACTGAGCTATTGGCCTAGATATTTAAAAGGTATTATTCAAATTCATTTTGAAGACTTGAATAATACCCAAAAGATACAAAGTATTAGCTTAAAGCTTCATCTCTTTGTGAATTGTATGACATTTACACCATTTACAATACTTCTTAAGAGCAAGTTTCTCGGTAGTTGTCTTTTTGTTTTTATTTGTGTGATAGTTTCTTCTTGTACACTTTTCACAACCTAAATGAACTGTTTCTCTCATTGTTATCTCCTATGATAAATTGCAAGAGCATTAACTCTTGCAAATGCGATTATGCGATTACCTTAGCAACAACACCAGCACCAACTGTTCTACCACCTTCACGGATAGCAAATCTAGTACCCTCTTCGAGTGCAACTGGAGCAATAAGTTCAACATTTACTTTAACATTGTCTCCTGGCATAACCATTTCAGTACCATCTTGAAGTTGAACTGAACCTGTTACATCTGTTGTACGAACATAAAACTGAGGTCTGTAGTTGTTGAAGAATGGAGTATGTCTTCCACCCTCTTCTTTAGTCAATACATAAACTTCTGCTTCAAACTTAGTGTGTGGGTTGATTGAACCTGGCTTACAAAGAACCATACCTCTTTGTACTGCTTCTTTATCAATACCACGGATAAGGACACCAGCATTATCGCCAGCTTCACCACAATCCATCTCTTTACGGAACATCTCAACACCTGTTACAGTTGTTTTTTGAGTATCTTTAAGACCAACGATTTCAACTTCATTACCAACACATACAGTACCTTGATCAACTTTACCAGTTACAACAGTACCACGACCTTGGATAGTAAAGATATCTTCGATTGCCATAAGGAAATCTTTTTCAGTTTCTCTTACAGGCTCAGGAATATACTCATCTACTTGCTTCATTAGTTCATAAATCTTATCTGACCACTCACCAGCTGTTCCAGATTTAGCTTCTTCAAGTGCTTGGAATGCAGAACCAGCGATAACTGGAGTATCGTCACCTGGGAATTCATATTCTGAAAGAAGTTCACGAACTTCCATCTCTACAAGCTCTAACATCTCTTCTTTATCTTCATCATCAAGTTGGTCTTCTTTGTTCAAGAAAATTACGATATATGGAACACCTACTTGCTTAGAAAGAAGGATATGCTCTCTAGTTTGAGCCATTGGTCCATCAGTTGCAGCGATAACAAGAATAGCACCATCCATTTGAGCAGCACCAGTAATCATATTTTTAACATAATCGGCGTGACCTGGACAATCAACATGAGCATAATGTCTAGCATCTGTTTCATATTCTACATGAGAAGTAGCAATTGTGATACCTCTTTCTCTCTCTTCAGGAGCGTTATCAATTTGATCATAATCCATTGTTGCTTGACCATTTTTAAGTCCCAAACACATTGTGATTGCAGCTGTTAATGTAGTTTTTCCGTGGTCAACGTGACCGATAGTACCGATGTTTACATGCGGTTTTGTTCGTTCGAATTTTTCTTTAGCCATGCTATTCTCCTAGCGTAAAATATTTTAAAGGGTAGAATTATACCCTATTTTTCTTAACCATTATGGACAAAACTATTACCAACTAGGTAATACTCTTGTCCATAGTTGATTGTGGAGCCCATAGTGAGACTTGAACTCACGACCTCTTCCTTACCAAGGAAGTGCTCTACCCCTGAGCCATATGGGCAACTATAGTCAATAATTAGCACGAGTAATCGTGATAGTTAATTTATAAATATGTAATTAAATGAGTGTTTGTTATTTGTAGTAATGTGAAGTTGTTAAAATAGATAATTTGTTCACATCAGCTCCCATAATTATACAATTTTGTGGAGCGGGCGAAGAGATTCGAACTCTCGACAGCCTGCTTGGAAGGCAGGAACTCTAGCCACTGAGCTACGCCCGCATAATGTAACAACATTATTTATATGGTGGTGAGTGAAGGATTCGAACCTTCGAACCCGGAGGGAGCAGATTTACAGTCTGCCGTCTTTGGCCACTTGACTAACTCACCGATATAATGTTTTGTATGGTCAAACACTGATAAAATTTATGGAGCTGGTGAAGGGACTCGAACCCCCGACCTGCTGATTACAAATCAGCTGCTCTAGCCAGCTGAGCTACACCAGCGCCATCATTTAAAAGTTATT
>DAOVZV010000147.1 GCA_030634925.1 Sulfurovum sp. | reverse complement strand
TCACAGCATATTCTATAGCACTATTAGCAAGTCAAGGAGTGACACATATTAGCGTATCTAGACCAATTAGAGTAGCAGTATTTGCCACAGGAGATGAGCTAAGACCTCATTTTGACAAGATAGAACCTCACCAATTGTATAACTCAAATACACCGATGTTTTTGGCACGAGCCAAAGAACTAGGATGTGAGACACAATACATCATATCTTCAGGTGATACCATAGAAGCGATAGAAGAGTCCATCAAATCAGCCCTAAATGCAGACATTATCATCACATCAGGTGGAGTAAGTATGGGTGACAAAGACTTCACAAAAGAGGCATTTATCAATCTAGGAATGAAGCTACACTTCGACAAGATAGACATCAAACCAGGGAAACCCACAGCATTTGGCAAGATAGAAGATACAATAATCATCAATCTAGCAGGAAATCCACTAGCATCAATGGTCAATTATGAGATTTTTGTAAAAGCCATAATATCTCGTATGTCAGGACTAAAAGCCTATCAACACTCATACATCACAACCCAAATATCCAAAGAGTTCAAGCAGAGAAAAGGTAGGCATACAGTTACCTTGGGAGTATATAATGGTAAAGCATTCACACCACTATCCAAACAATCTCCAGGGATGATAAGCCCAATGCAAAAAGCCAACTCACTTATGATTACAGATGCACAAACAGAACTAATATCCAAAGGTCAAGATGTGGAGATTATGGTTTTGTAGATTGTGGGTTTATCAAATTAATCACAGTGTAAGTCCTTTATTCATATAATTATATGGACTTGAAAGTAGGATAAAAATGACCTTATATATTATTGCAGGAGCTAATGGCAGTGGGAAAACAACTTTTGCTAAAGAGTTTTCAAAAAAGCAAAATTTAGAATTTATCAATGCAGATGAGATTGCCAAAGAATTAGATAAAGATAATCTCACAAAATATAAAATAAAAGCAGGAAAAATATTTTTTCAATTATTAAAATTTAATTTAACGCTGGATAAATCATTTGTGATTGAAACCACCTTATCTGGTAAATACTTAATTAAATATATTGAACAAGCTAAAAAATCAAATTTTAGGGTTGTATTGGTTTATCTTTTTTTAGAAGAACCCAAAACAAATATAGAGAGAATTAAGAACCGTGTTTTTAATGGTGGACATTATGTACCTGATGAAGATGTAGTACGGAGGTTTTATAGGAGCAAAAACTTATTTTGTTCGGTTTATAAAAACATTGTTTCATCTTGGAGTATTTATTATAACTCTGATGAGATTTTTGAAAAAGTAGCAGATAATTTAGTTATTTTTGATACAGAGAAATATAACAAATTTAAGGAGAATACACAATGCAAATAGAAAATAATTTAAGTGAAAATGATTTGATTCAACAAATAGGTAATAACGCTGTGAGGGAAGCCCAAAGAAAAAGTTTGGACAATGGTATTCCAAATGTATATAGTAAAAATGGATGTTTATATTATCAACTTAGTGATGGTAGTATTACAATGGAAAATCCCTTTGAAGCAATAGATTTAAAAGAAAGATTTAATCATTTAATTCAAAAAATGGTATAGTTTTTCTTTATTTTTATAAAGATTAGTTTTTTGGAATACTTAACCCAAGTAAATAATATCATTTAACAAATCCTCTAACATTACTCTATTTTTTGATATAATACCTTTAAATCTTATTTGAGGAAATTATACTATGTTATCTGCTATTAAAAATAAATTTGTCTCTCTCTTGCAACTTATCCTTGTTATTATCTATATTATATTTGAAGAGTTGATATGGGATGGTATTGCTAAACCTATATATGAGGCTATTCGTTCTTTGGAGATACTCAAAAAGGTAGAGGTGAAGCTTCAGAGTGTTAATCCTTCTGTGATTTTGGGTATTTTTGTGGTTTTGTTGATTATTGTTGAGGGTGTGGGGATATATGCTGGTATGTTGTTTGTGAGTGGGCAGATGATTTTGGGATTGTCTCTTTATCTAGCCAAGATACCTATTGCTGGGTTTACATTTTGGTTGTTTAGGGTTAGTGAAAACAAGCTTATGGAGTTTGGTTGGTTTAAGTGGATTTATGACTGGATTATGAGTGGTATTGATTGGCTCAAATCTACAGATATATATATTCAGACTATGTTGTATCTTGTAAAAATAAGAAGTCATCTCAAATCATTTAAACAAAAGTATTTCTCTGGAGGGAGTCCTTTTGTGCAGAAGATAAAAGATATATATACTACTGTGAAGAATACAATTAAACGATAATTATGAAAAAGCAGATTTTATTTGGTGTATTGATACTCTCTTTGTTGGTGGTGGTACTTGTCTATGGTGTGGATGATGCTATCTCTTTTATCATAGCTTTTTTGACTAGATTGATAATATTTGTCAAGAAAAATATCATCAAGATAGTAATGACATTTTTCTTTGTCAAGGGTAAATTCATATTGACTCTATTTCTCAAAAAAATAGCACTATTGTCTGTGACGGGTTTGGGTAAACGGTATATGATAGAGAGAGTATTTATGGAAAATTTCAAGATACATTTTCTCGACCATTTGGCTGATGACATTAAGAGACTTACTAGTCATGCCAAAGAGAACTTCAAAAACTTCCCATTGGTCAAAAAACTAATCACTATCTTTGCTTTTATCGGTTCATTGGGATTTGTAGGTAAGTTTATGGGTGGTATGATTGCTATCAAGGTTTTTGTGGCAAAGGTATGGAGTTTTTTACTTGCGATATTTCTCAAATTTGGTAGTGGAGTACTCTATTTCTTTACTGATTATTTGTGGGGGAGTTGGTTAGCTCCTATCGTGGAAGTGATTATATTTTCTTGGTTTCTATCGTGGATGGAAAAGATACCATTTTTGGCAAAAATTCTTAGCAAAATTTATGCCTTTTTCATATCTATATTTGGATGGTTAGAACACTATGCAGACAAGGTATTTCATATCCCTATAAAGAGACTTTTGATATGGTCTGTAAAGAAAATACAAAGATATATATATAGGTTCATAGGATATGATAGAGTCTCTGCTCAAAAGAGGCTAATCCAAAGCAGAAGCCTAAATCCAAATAGGCATATCAAACTTATGACTATCAGAAAAGAGAGTAAAAAGGGAAATAGTTATATCTCTATTCGTGATAGGATTTTGCAAAAAAGGAGAGAGAAGTGAAGAAGTATAGTTTAGGTTATAGCATTGGCATCACCTGACACCATGTATTTTGACACCATGTATTTGACACCATGTATTCAGGGCTATAGCTTCATAAAACTCTCCATCTTCTATGATAGGACGGCTTAGATTCATACTCAACGCACACTTGGCACTAGAGAGGGCTACATCTATGTTTGATATAAACTCTATTAGCTTATCAAAAAATAGAGAAAATCTCTTCTCTATCATATCTAGAGTCTCTTCATATCGTAGCTTTACTAGGGGCTATAAGTTTGATTTTAGATGTCTCATAGATAGATGTCACCTCTTCAAATAGTGGAGAGTATATTTTGACTACATTTTTGAGCTGTTTGTAGTGAAAATCTTTTAGGAAGTAGTATAATACCCCAAAAGTCAAGACAATTTAAAAAAAAATCTAATTCCCTTCAAAATTCACAACCTCACGCTACAATTTCAACTAAATTTTCATAATCAGCATTGTTAATTTTCAAATTTTCAAAATAAACAGCCATAGGCTTTTGATAATCAAGCGTCTCATGAAATCGTCTATGATTGTAAAATTCCATATAATCTTTCACATCATTTTTTAACTTTTTGATGCTATTATACTCATTTAAATATATCATCTCAACCTTAGCTGACCTCCAAAATCTTTCAATACAAATATTGTCTGTAGCTCTTCCTTTTCCATCCATAGATATGGTTATGCCATTATCTTTTAGAGTCTGAGTATGGATATAACTTGTGTATTGACTCCCTTGGTCTGTATTGAATATCTCTGGTTTGCCATAAGTTTTAAGTGCTTTATTTAAAACACCCATCACCAAATCAGTATCCATACAATTGGATATTTTCCACGATAAAATAGCCTTGGAATACCAGTCAATAACTGCTGCCATATAGACCATCCCACCATTGATTTTGATATAAGTTATATCCGTACTCCACACCTGATTAGCTCTATTTATCTCAACTCCTCTTAGCTTATAAGAATGCTTAGGATGTTGTTTATCAGCCATAGTCGTAGAGATAGGTCTTACAGCTAAAATAGCCCTCAAACCTAGTTCTTGTCGGTATTTGGAGACTGTATTGAGACTCACACTGAAGCCATCTTCAAGCAACTGTTGATGCACCTTTTTCTCTCCATAAATTGGTATCTCTTCATAGACTTTTTGGATATGATTTTTGATAGCAATCTTTTTCTCATT
>DAOVZV010000240.1 GCA_030634925.1 Sulfurovum sp. | reverse complement strand
TTTGAACAACTACTAGAAACATTCAAAACCGAACAGAAAACATGGTTAGTGACTGGTAACGCAGGGTTCATAGGTTCAAATTTAACAGAATTTCTACTTAAACATAAACAAAAAGTTGTAGGTTTAGATAATTTTTCTACAGGCTATCAGCATAATCTTGATGCCGTTTTAGCTATAGTAGGTGAAGATAAAGCTAAAAATTTTCATTTTATAAAAGCAAATACTTGGGACTTAGATAGTTGCAAAGAGGCGTGTAGAGGTGTGGATATAGTTCTTCATCAAGCAGCATTAGGCTCTGTACCTCGCTCAATAGCAGACCCAATTACTTCCAATCAATCCAATATCACAGGCTTTTTGAATATGCTAAATGCTTCAAAAGATATGGGAGTAGATAGGTTCGTCTATGCTAGTTCTAGCTCTGTTTATGGAGATAGTAAAGAGCTACCCAAAGTAGAGAGTCGTACAGGAAATCTACTCTCTCCTTACGCTGTGATGAAGATGACAAATGAGCTATATGCAGGAGTATTTCATCGAACTTATGGTATAGAGACGATAGGATTAAGATACTTTAATGTATTCGGACGCAGACAAAATCCAAATGGTGCATACTCTGCTGTAATTCCCAAATGGATAGGCTCACTACTAAACAAAGAAGAGATATATATCAATGGAGATGGAGTTACAAGCCGAGACTTCACATATATAGACAATGTAATACAGATGAATATACTCTCAGGTCTAACCCAAAATCAAAAAGCTTATGGAGAGGCTTTTAATGTAGCCGTAGGAGGTAGAAATACACTCAATGAACTATATGAGATAATAAATCAAAATCTATCCACACACAATCCATCTTTTCAACCACAAAAAGCTATCTATCGTGACTTTAGAGAGGGAGATATACGACACTCCAACGCAGATATAACCAAAGCCCAAACTATAGTAAAATATACACCAACTCATAATATATATGATGGTATGAGAGAGAGTGTTGGGTGGTATGTGGGTGAAGTATAAAGGTATTAAAGAAGAGAAAACAATTTTAGATAATCTATTATATCTATGGAAATTTTTAGGGAAAAATAGAAAAGGAAAGTTTCTCTTTTTAATCTTTTTAATGTTTATCTCTATCTTTACAGAGATGCTTAGCATAGGTGCTGTGATACCATTCTTAACAGCATTAACCAATCCTGAAATATTGATGAGTTGGGAGTGGATTAATCCTATACTATCACTACTTAATATAACTAAATCTAGTGAGCTTATCTTACCTCTAACGATTGGATTTGTATCTATATCTATCATGGCAGGTATTGTGCGTATTTCACTTCTTTGGGTCAATACTAGATTGAGTGCTAGTATGGGTGTGGAGTTACGAAAAGAGATTTATTCTATAACACTATATCGTCCTTATGAGTATCATACTTTACAAAATAGTAGTAATCTTATCAGTATAACAACAGAGAAAGTCAATACAGTTATACAGACTAGCATAATACATATACTATTACTTATGAGTGCCTTTGTAAGTAGTATAGCTATTATTATTACACTAATACTAATAAGTCCTATAGTAGCATTATCTACATTTATTATCTTAGGTGGAGGATATACTCTTATAGGGTATTTAGTAAGAGTAAGAATACGATATAATGGAGACATTATAGCCCAAAATCATCCTCAATCAGTCAAGTGTGTTCAAGAGGGGTTAGGTGGAGTTAGAGATATTATTATGGATAATAGTCAAAATATATTTATAGAACTTTATGAAAAAGTTATAAAAAATATACAATTTGCAGTTATGAATAATACATTTTTAAGTAATCTCCCCAAGTCTCTATTAGAGATGTTGAGTATTATGCTTATAGTAATACTTGCCTACTATCTTCAATCTACAGGAGATAAACTAATAGTACCAATATTGGGTGCATTAGCTTTAGGTGCACAGAGACTTCTTCCCTCACTTCAACAGATATATTTCTCATGGACACAGATAATATCTAGTCAAAAATTCTTAGAGGAGATAGTTGATATATTAGAAGATAATAAAAATAAATCTCAAATAGTTGAAAAATCACTAAAATTCACTAATAATATCTCTTTGGAGAATATCTTTTTTAGTTATACAAATACAGATAAACATATTTTAAAAAATATAAATATAGAGATAACTAAAGGAGAAAAGGTTGGTTTTATTGGTACTACAGGTAGTGGTAAAAGTACACTTTTAGATATAGTTATGGGTTTACTCTCTCCATCTAATGGTAAGTTAAAGATAGATAATATTGAGATAAATAGTACAAATATAATTAATTGGCGTTCATTAATCGCTCATGTTCCTCAGTCAATATTTTTATCAGATACATCATTATCTGAAAATATAGCTTTTGGTATAGAGTTAGATAGCATTGATTTAGAGTTAGTAAAAAAATGTGCAAAAGATGCGTCACTTGATAAGTTTATATTAGGCTTATCTAAACAGTATCAAACGACTGTAGGAGAGAGAGGAATACAACTATCAGGAGGTCAAAGACAACGCATAGGTATTGCAAGGGCTTTATATAAACAATCAGAAGTTATTGTATTTGATGAAGCAACAAGTGCCTTGGATAATGAAACAGAAGCTAGTGTTATGGAAGCAGTATATAATTTGGATAAAAATTTAACAGTTTTTATTATAGCTCATAGATTGACTACACTAAAAGAGTGTGATATGATTTATAGGCTTGAAGATGGAGTGATTGTAGCATCAGGTAGTTATGATGAGATG
>DAOVZV010000097.1 GCA_030634925.1 Sulfurovum sp. | reverse complement strand
AGGAATATTAATGAAAAGAATTTTAATGCCAATTTTGGCTAGTGCATTTATCGCATCTTCTGCTTTTGCAGGAGGAAAAGGTGTCATCCAAACAGATGTCGGTGTAATAGGTATAGATGATGTAGTAGTAGATATATCAGATGAGATGGAATCAATCGTATATGGTACATACTATACAGTAGGTCTAAAAGTAGGAACGCTAGGTCTAGGACTAGATGTATCTTATCCACTTACTCATAATTTTAGTATCCGTGGTAATGTGAATGGATTTAGTTATACTACAGGGTTAACTGATATTATTGGTGATGATGTAGAAGAATTTAAAACTTATGGTGGAAATGCTGATGGTTCAATTGATTTCTTGACAGTAGGTCTATTAGTAGATTATTTCCCTTTTGAACATAGTGACTTTAGATTGAGTGCTGGTGTATATTATAATGCCAATGAGCTTAGTATAACTGGAGGAAGTACAGGAGTATTTGATGTAGGAGTACAACAATTTGATGCTTCAAAAGCTGGTTCAATTACAGGAAGTGTTATATTTGATGATATAGCTCCGTATATTGGTTGGGGTTGGGGTAATAGAGGTGATGAAAAAGGTTGGAGTTGGTCACTAGACTTTGGTGTTCTTTATCAAAATGTACCAAAACTTACTAGTGATGTTAATCTTAATACTGGTGCAGTACTTGATGATTTAAATACAGTGGCTATTGAAGCTATTGACCAAACAGCAATAAATGCGTTAGTACAAACAGAAGTAGATACAGTAAATAACGATATTCAAACTTCAGAATTTGTAGATTACACTAAATTCTATCCAGTAATCGCTATTGGTATCACTTACTCTTTCTAAGAGTATAAAAACAAAAAGGAGACGAGATGAGAAAATTAATAGCTTCTATACTTATAGCTACTTCTGCTTACGCAGGAGGGACGAAGGATATAGTCGAGCCAGTGTGTGTTGTGATTGAAGTGCCACAAGAGTCATATTATAATGTAGCTCTCAAAGTAGGTACACTTGGTGTGGGTGTGGATTTTTCTATGCCTATTACTGATTATCTCAATGCTCGTCTCAATATCAATGGATTTAGCTATAGTGATACTATGACTGAAAATGGTATTGACTATAGTGCTACTGCTACGCTTCTTACAGCTGGTCTATTACTCGATTATTATCCTATGGCTTCAAACGCATTTCGTGTAAGTGCAGGAGTCTATTATAATGGTAATCAGCTAGAGGGTGATGCAGAGTTAGCTAGTGGTATTACAATCAAAGGAAACCCATATACTTCTGCTCAAATAGGCTCTTTGGCTATAGAGACAAAGCTAAATGAAGTTGCTCCTTATATCGGTATCGGTTGGGGTAACAAAGGTAGTGAAAAGGGTTGGGGCTTTAGTGTAGATGTGGGTGCTATGTATCATGGTGAAGTTGGTATTGATGCAACTCTGGCTACTAGCTCACTTACTGTAGAAAATGATGTAGAAGCCGAAAGACTATCACTCGAAAATGATATGAGTGATTACTCATTTTATCCAGTTATTATGCTAGGTGTTACTTATACATTTTAAACTGTTCCAACCAATCTTTGTCATTTTGACTTAGATTATCTACCCTCTCCAATAGCTTGGCTTTGATAGAAGCCAAGTCTGATACTTCCAAATACTCTAGTAATGCAGGATTGATACTCTTATCTTCTCTACCATAAGCTATAAGCTTCTCTATTTCATCCAATAATTCTTTTTTTTCATTTTTCATACTCTTATGTTAGCATAAAATTATTAGATATAGGGTTGAAATACTCAGCAAAAATAAATCTTTTTTCTTATAAAATTGGATTGACCTATAGGAGGATAATTTATGAGGATAGTTTTATTATTTATAATACCATTTTTGGTATTTGCAAAGAGTTATAATCTCAAAGAGTTGATAGATAGTGCGTCACAATACAATCTACAAATCAAAGCCAAAGAGATAGCAAAAAGTGCAACAGCCAAAGAATTAGATGCTAAAAAGAGTGCATATTATCCATCGTTGGATATTGGAGCTAGTTATACCAATACTACTCCTAACTCTTTCATCTCTCCTACTGGTGTGAGTGTTGGGTACGCATCTATAAGTATGGATATATATGATGGTGGACGCAAAAGTGCTTTGGTGAGAGCTAGTGAGTTTGCTTATGAGGCTTCGGTGTTTGAAAAGAGAGCCTTTGAGAAGAGTGTAATACTCAATATCACAAATCACTACTACACTATCAAAAAATTACAATCTATGCTACACGCATCCAAAGAGCAGTCCAAAGAGCTTATAGCACAGATAAAAAGAGTCAAGAAATTTACACAAGCAGGATTATCAACTCAAGAAGATGTGGATAAGCTTCAAGCTGTTTATGATAACAATCAATACAATATAGAAAATATCAAATTTTCACTTGTGATGAATAGAGAGAAACTACAACTATTGACAACTTTGCCTATTGGACACCTCAAAAATAGTAGATTTAAAGAGCCTTATCAAATACATTTCGAGCCTTATGAAAGTAGCCAAATATTAGAAGCCAATGCCAATATACTCAAAGAGAATGCCAATGCGATAGGAGCTGGTTATCGTCCTCAAATCAAGGCTAATTATACTTATAACAAGATGGATTATAGAGATAGTGTGGCAGGAAGTGAATTGTTCTTGATAGACCATCAGAGTAAAGTGACATTGTCTGTCAATATGAGAGTGTTTGACAATGGCAAGATGAAAAAAGAAGAAGAAGCGATAAGATACAAGCAGATGGCACTAAATGCACAAAGAGATTATGCTATATCCATACAAAAGATGGAGTTTAGAGTAGCCAAACGCAGACTAAAAACTATCAAAAGTAAGCTAAGAAGTGCAAAGAGTGCATTGAAATCATCAAAAAGTACTTATGTCACTATAGTACAGAAATATGAAGCAGGATTGGTAGATAATATAGCATATTTGGACGCACTAAATAGCCAAACACTAGCCAAAGCTAGATACAAAGAGACGCTATATGATTATGAGATAGCTAAGTCTATATATTATTATTATGCAGGTAAAAACATAGAGGAGTTTATACGATGAGAAGTTTAATTTTGGGTCTATTATTGGTAGTAGGATTAGAGGCAAAAGATATATACGCAACACTTAATATATATGCGTCACAAAAAGCTGATTTGGCATTTAACAGTAGTGGTATTGTAGATAAAGTATTGGTAGATGTATCTAGTGAAGTAACCAAAGGCGATATATTGGCTACTCTACAAAATGACGACTTAAAAGCACTATTAGAGATAGCCAAAACAGCACTCAAATATGCAAAAAATGATTATGATAGACAAGTCAAAGTACGCCATATCATAGACAAAGCTAGATTTGACCAATACGCATTTAAGTATCAAAATGCCAAATCAAAATTCAAATACCAAAAAGCTCTACTAGACAAAACTATACTAAAAGCTCCATTTAACGGCACTATATATGTCAAATCAACAGAACTAGGTGATGTAGTAAGTGGACAGATGATAAAAACAGCATTTAAAATACAAAGCTCAACTAGCAGGAAAGTGATACTAGAATTCGACCAAAAGTATTGGAAAAGTGTCAAAATAGGACAAAAGTACAAATATCAAGTAGATGGAGATGATAAGACATATACTACTATCATCACCAAAATATATCCTTATGTAGATGGGAAAAATCAAAAGATAAAAGCACAAGCAGATGCCAAAGGACTAATGGTAGGACTGTTTGGTGATGGGTATATTAGTGTAGATTAAAAATGCTTAATGGATTATACAAAATTATATATAAAATACTTAATATATTAAACAAAGGGTAGATAATGATTGAAAATATACAAAATACTTTTTTAATTCAACTCAAAAATACAAGTTTGGAATTTAAAAGATATATGCACAACTCTTTTGATATGAATGACAAGCTAATAGGTATCATAGGTAGTAGAGGAGTAGGCAAAACTACATTTATACTACAATACCTCAAAGAGTTGGATATACCTTTTGATAAAAAATTATATTTTAGTGCTGACCATTTTCAAGTAGCTAGGTATTCTCTATATGAGATAGCCCAAGAGTTTGCCAAAAGAGGTGGTGAGGTGTTGGCAATAGATGAGATACATAAATATCCCAATTTCCAAATTGAACTCAAATCTATATATGATACATTTGATTTGAGAGTGATTTTTAGTGGGTCTAGTGCATTACAGCTAGAACACTCAAAAGTAGATTTGAGTCGTAGGGCTATATTGTATAGAGTCAATGGTATGAGTTTTAGAGAGTTTATAGAGTATGAGAGTGATATAAAGTTTCCTAGCTTTACACTAGAAGATATTTATACAAATCATATAAATATAGCATTTGAGATAAATGAGAAGATAAAGCCTTTTGAGTATTTCAGTAATTATTTGAAATATGGTTATTATCCATTTTATAAGCAAAATAAAGACCTATATAATCAGAAGCTTTATGAGATAATAAATGTAGTTTTGGAGAGTGATTTACCCATTATATTCAATATAGAAACCAAAAATATATTTAAACTCAAAAAACTATTATCTATGATTTGTCAATCAAAACCTTATGAGCTAAATATAGCCAAACTATCGACCAAAATAGAGATAAATAGAAATACACTATATCACTATCTGCATTATCTACAAGCAGGAAGTCTGACAAAGATGATAAGGCAAGTGAGTAAAGGTGATGGAATATTAATCAAACCAGAAAAGCTATATCTAAACAATACAAACCTCAACTTCTCATATTGTGATAGTAGTGATATAGGAACTATTAGAGAAGAGTTTTTTGTCAATCAAGTAGGTAGCGTAGCAAAGATAAATTATTCCAAAATCGGTGATTTTTTGATAGATGATAGAGTAGTTATAGAGGTAGGTGGCAAAGGTAAAAAATTTAATCAAATCAAAGATATTCCAAACTCTTTTGTAATATCTGATGATATAGAGATAGGAAGTGGAAACAAGATACCATTATGGTTATTTGGGTTTTTATATTAAACAAAAAAGGAAAAAAATGCAAGGTTGGTTATATTTAATTATCGCGATACTTTTTGAGGTGGCAGGTACTACGGCTATGAAGATGTCTGATGGATATACAAAAGTTGTGCCGTCGGTTTTGATGTTTGTATTTTATATATTGTCTCTTGTAGAACAAACATATGCTCTCAAAAAGTTTGATTTGAGTGTGGCTTATGCTATATGGGCAGGAGTGGGTACTGTGCTTATCTCAATAGTCGGTATATTCTTTTTCAAGGAGTCTGTGAGTGCATTAAAGGTTGTGAGCATATTGTTTATTGTGATGGGTGTAGTTGGATTACATCTAAGTAATAAGACATTATAAATTAAAAGGATAATAAATGTATAAATTGGCGATAAATAGACCTATTATGACTCTAATGTACGCTCTTACTCTTGTGATATTTGGGTTTATGAGTTTCAAATCTATGCCATCGGCACTATTTCCAAGTGTGGATTTCCCGATGGTGACTATCAAAACAGTATATGCAGGTGTGGAAGCTAGTACTATTGAGTCACAAATCACGGATAAGATAGAAGAGGCTATATCTAGGATTGGTGGGATAGATAGT